>DATCXH010000121.1:0-8801 GCA_036565925.1 Vicinamibacterales bacterium | reverse complement strand
CCGGGCGGCAAGTGCGGATCGAATTAATCGAATATTCATGTTGCACCTAGCATGCTTGGCGCGTGCGCCATGCGTGCTGGGTGTTGGCCTTCGCCGCGGTCGTGACGACCGTTCTCACCGCAGCGGCAGACGAGCGGCAGTCGCCGGCGGCGGCGCTTACCTATAGCGCGGCACTCAGCCGCGCCCTGAGCGCCAATCCCCGCATCGTCGCCGCGCGGCTTCGTCGTCCGATCAACATCGCGTCACGCGACGTCGCCGCGGAGCGGCTGAACCCAGAGGTTCGCGTCGAAGCTTCGAAGGAAACGCCAAAGGAGGGATACACCCTCGCCCTACCGCTCGAACTGGGCGGCAAGCGAGCCCGTCGCATCGCCATCGCTGATGCGGCCATTGCCACTGGCGACGCGGAATTGAATGTCACGATCGCGGACGTGCAGGCCGACCTGCGCCGCGCTTTCATCGCGCGAGTGATCGCGGAGAATCGTCTGACGCTGCTCACCGACATGCAGATGCTGGCTCAACGCGCCCGCGACGCGGCGCAAGCACGGTTCGACGCCGGCGGTGTGCCGCGGCTCGAAGTCGTTCAGGCGCAACTGGCGTTGGCCGACGCGGAGAACCAGGCGACAGCAGCGCGCGGGAGCGTGGATGCCACGCGCGCCACACTCAACGCGGTGCTCGCCTTGCCCCTTGATGCGCCGACGCCGATCGACACCTCGCTGGATATCGAGCCATCACTGTCGGTAGATACCGTGGTGGCGAGAGCCCGCCGGTCGAGCGCCGAGCTCCTTGCCATCGATCGGCGAATTGACGAACAACGCGCCCGCCTCGCGCTCGCGCATGCGTTGCGAACCCCTGACGTCACTCCGGAGGCGACGTTGACCCGACGCGCCGAACCCGAGTTCGATACGGGATGGCGCGCGGCGATTGCGGTCTCCATTCCCCTCTTCACGACTCACCGCGCCGGGGTCAGGGTCGAGGACGCAACGCTCGCGCAGTTGACCAGCGAGCGCGAGGCGACTGCCGCGCGCATCTCTGGTGAAGTGACCGCCGCGGCCGCGGTCGCCGAATCGCAGCGACAGCAGTTCGTCCGGTATCGCGACGAGATCGTTCCGCAGGCACTCGAACTCGAGCGGATGGCGGAGGACGCGTATCGCCTGGGTCAAACCAACATCGCCGCCTATCTCCAGGCAGTGCAGTCGTCGCGTGATGTACGGCTGCGATCGATACAGGCTGCCGCCGATTTACAGAACGCGATCGCGGATCTCGAGCGCGCCATCGGCGCGCCGTTGACGCCTACGCCATGATCACTCGCGCTCCTGCGTGGCTCGCGATTGCCGGCCTCGTCTTCAGTGTCGCCTGTCAGCGCGACGCACCTGAGGAAGTCGACAGCGAGACGGTCGTACCAGTCACCGTCATGCCGGCGGAAACCGGATCGATTACCGCCGAGGCGCGGGCCACAGGGATCGTCGTCCCGGCACCGGGTGCGGAGTTGCTGGTCATCGCGCCCGAGCCCGCTCGCATCGTCGAGATCCCAAAGGCCGAGGGCGACACCGTGAAGCGCGGTGACGTCCTCGTGAGATTCGAGATCCCGTCGACCGCCGCGGAAGTCTCGAAGCAGGAGGCCGAAACCAACCGCGCTCAGGCCCGGATCGAGAACGCGCGTGCGGCGCTGGTCCGAGCGAAAGACCTGTTCGACCGCGGAGTCGCGGCGCGCAAGGAAGTTGAAGACGCGACCAAAGAACTCGCGGACGCGGAAGCCGACCTTGCCGCGGCACAGGCGGCGAAGGCCGCCGCCGGCGCGATGGCGGCGAGGAGCGTCGTCCGAGCCACCTTCGATGGCATCGTCGCCAAGCGATCGCACAACCCTGGCGATCTCATCGAAGCGACTGCTTCTGACGCCGTTCTTCGCGTGGTCGATCCACGTCGCGTTGAAGTGATCGCCTCTGTCCCGATCGCCGACGCGCTGGGCATCGCCGTCGGTGCACCCGCGCGGATCGTTGATGCATCGGCGAGCGCCGGTGACAGCAGTCTGAAAGTGGTTGCGCAACCGGCAGCCGTCCAACCGGGAACAGCGACTGTTGCGGTGCGGCTCGCGTTTGCGAAGCCGACTCGTTACCCGGTTGGCGCACCAGTCCAGGTCGGGATCGAAACCGACACGCACAAGAACGTCGTGCTCGTCCCCGCATCCGCGATCGTGCGCGAGGGCGAGGAGACCGCCGTTTTCGCGGTCGAGAACCAGACTGCGAAGCGACGCGAGGTCAAGACCGGGATCGAAAGCGGTGACCGGGTTGAGATCGTCAGCGGAATCAACACCGGCGAGATGGTAATCACATCCGGCCAGAACGGCCTGCCCGATGGCGCCAAAGTGACGCTCGCGGCACGAGGCGAGAAGTGAGCATTGCCGCTGCTGCGGCGAGGCACTCACGCGCCGCCGTGCTCGTCACCGTCGCGCTGGTCGTTGCCGGAGCGATTGCGGCGTTCACCCTGCCGAGCAGCATCTATCCCCCGCTCCAGTTTCCGCGCATCGTCATCATTGCCCGCAGCGGAACGCTGCCGCCGCAATCGATGACGCTGACCGTCACGCGGCCGATCGAAACCGCGGTCATGGAAGTCCCAGGCATTCGCCGCGTGCGTTCACGCAGCATTCGCGGCGCCGCGGAGATTTCCGCGCAGTTCGATCCCGCGACCGACATGGTCGTGGCACTGCAGCAGGTGCAGAACCGTCTCGCCGAGACGCGTGGAGAGATGCCGACCGATCTCGATTTGACGGTCGAGCGGCTGACGCCAGCGGTATTCCCGATCTTGATCCTGAGTATGACGGGATCACTGCCGACACCGGACTTGAACGATTTCGCGACCTACGTCGTCAAGCCGGAACTCGCCCGCGTGCCCGGTGCGGGACGCATCGAAGTGCTGTCCAGTGATTCGCGCGAGATCGAGGTTGCGCTCAATCCCACTCGATTGTCTGCGGCCGGTCTCTCGGTCGTCGATGTGGCCGACGCGTTGAGAACGCAGAACCAGCTGCTTCCAGTCGGCCGCTTCCCACAGTCAGGCCAACAGCATCTGTCGCTGGCCTCTGGCCTGTGGCAATCTCCCGAACAAATCGCCGATGCGCCGGTACTGGTGAAGAATGGCGCGACCATCCGCGTCGGGGATATCGGCCGTGTGAGTCCAGGTTCCCCCGATCGCACGCTGCTCATCACCGGCAACGGCCGCGACGCGATCTCGATCAGCATCTCTCAGCAGATTGGGGCCAACATCCTGTCGGTGAAACGAGGCGTTGATGCCGCCGTGGCGACCCTGGCGACATCGTTGCCTTCCGGCATTCGGTTGACCAAGGTCTATGACCTCGCCGAATTCGTCAGCGCCGCAATCGCCAGCGTGCGCGACGCCATTCTCATCGGCGCTCTCCTGGCAGTCGTGATCCTCGTTCTGTTCCTCCGCGATACGCGACTGACCCTGATTGCGGCGGCGACGCTGCCGCTCGCCGTCATCCCGACCTTCGCATTCCTGCGGCTCTTCGGCGGGTCGATCAACCTGATGTCGATGGGCGGCCTCGCCGTTGCGATCGGCCTAGTCATCGATGATGCCGTAGTCGTCGTCGAGAACATCCATCGGCGAGCGTCGGAAGGAGACGAGACCGTCATTGATGCGGTACAGCAACTGATGGCACCGCTGGTGAGCTCGACGTTGACAACGGTCGTGGTCTTCATGCCACTCGGCCTGCTATCGGGGGTGATCGGCCAGTTCTTTCGGGCGCTTTCGATGAGTCTCGCGGTCGCGGTCCTGCTCTCGCTCGCGCTCTCGATCACGATCGTCCCGATGATGGCGCGCTGGGCCTTTCGTCGTCATCACCTGAAGCGCCAGCCTGCGGGCGTTGAGACGAAGCTGACGCGGACCTACGGTCGTGCCCTGACGACGGTCGTGCGGCGGCCGCTCGCCGCGATCTTGCTGACGGTGATCCTCGCCGTGGCAAGCGTGGTCGGGTTCTACGCGGTGGGCACCGGCTTCCTGCCCAAGGCCGACGAAGGCGGGTTCGTCATCGACTACCTGACACCGGCCGGATCCTCGCTCGAGGAGACCGATCGCCACGTGCGGGCGATGGAACGTGTCATCGCCGGCACTCCCGAAGTGGCCTCGTATTCACGCCGGACCGGATCGGAGCTGGGTCTGTTTGCCACGGCCCAGAACTCGGGCGACATCCTGGTGCGCCTGAAGCCGCGCGGTCAGCGCGATCGATCGTCGGAGGAGGTCATCTCCGCGATGCGACCCGAACTAATCGAAGCGGCGCCGCTCGTTGAAATCGAGTTCGTCCAGTTGCTCCAGGACATGCTCGGCGATCTCGAAGGGGCGCCAACGCCGATCGAAGTCAAAGTATTTGGTGACGATCTTGACGTGCTCGAACGGATCGCCGGCTCGGTCGAACAGTTGCTCGAGAAGACTAGCGGCGTCGTGGACGTAGTGGGCATGCAGCGCGGCAACCCTGAGGTCACGTGGGAAATCGATCCCGTAGCCGCGGGTCGCATCGGACTGACGGTGGAGCAGGTGGGTCAGCAGATGTCGGCATCGTGGCTCGGTGATGTATCCACCGAGCTTCGTCTGCTCGATCGCCGGGTGCCAGTTCGCGTCCGCCTCGAAGACACGTTCAGGTTCGATCCCACTCGGCTGCCGGAAACGCTCATCCGAACCACCGACGGCGCGCTCGTACCGCTCTCGAGCCTGGCGCACACGACGCGCACCAACGGCCAAGCGGAGTTGCTGCGCGAGAACCTCCGGCAGATGGCGCTCGTCTCGGGACATCTCGAAGGGCGCGACCTGGGAAGCGCGGTCACCGAGATCCAATCGCGGCTGAAAGATCTCAAGCTCCCGGTGGGTTACACCTACGAAATCGGCGGGCAGCGAGAGTCGCAGCAGCAGGCGTTCGGTGAGTTGTTGATGGTGTTCGGCCTGGCTGTCGTCCTCGTATTCACCATTCTGATCGTTCATTTTCGCGCCTGGCTGCCGGCATCGTTGATCCTGCTCGCCGCTCCTCTCTCCCTCGGCGGTGCATTCCTGCCACTCGCGTTGACCGGGACCGAGCTGAACGTGTCGGCGGCGATGGGCATGATTCTGTTAATCGGCTTGGTGGTAAAGAACGGCATCATGCTGCTCGATGTGTCGGAACATCTGCACGAACGCGGCGAACCGTTCGACGAGGCGATCGCCCACGCGGGTCGAATCCGGCTGCGGCCGATTCTGATGACGACCTGCTGCACGTTGTTTGGCCTGTTGCCACTGGCACTTGGACTCGGTGCCGGCGCTGAATTGCAGAAGCCGCTCGCTCTCGCGGTGATTGGCGGTCTCACGCTCTCGACGCCGGTGACACTGCTGGCCATCCCTGGTTTGTACTCGGCGCTTCATCGACGACGTCGCCCGCCGGAAAGGACGTAGAGCCATGCCAAGAAACGCGCTCGTCATCCTGTGTGTCGTGTCGTCGGTATCCGCACTCGCGGCCGCCGACGGCCCTTACCGCGTCGTCAAGGAAATCACGATTGGCGGCCCCGGCGGCTGGGACTACATCACGGTCGATCCCGCCGCGCACCGGATCTACGTCAGCCACGCGACCAGGATCGTGGTGGCCGATACTCAGAGCGGCAAGATTGTTGGAGAGATTGCCGACACGCCAGGCGTCCACGGAATCGCGGTTGCACCCGATCTGGGACTCGGATACACGAGCAACGGCCGTGACAACACATCGACGATCGTCGATCTGAAAACGCTGAAGCCGGTGATGAAGGTGATGACCGGCGGAAACCCCGACGCTGTGTTCTACGAACGCGGCCGTCATGAGGTCTACACGTTCAATGGCCAGGGCCAGTCGGCGACCGTGTTCGATGCGAAGAGCGGCAACGTCATCGCCACGATTCCCTTGATGGGAAAACCCGAAGCGGCAGCCTTCGACTCCAACGCGAAGCGTCTCTACGTGAACATCGAGGACACGCACTCGATCGCCGTCATTGATCCCGACACGCACACCCTCATCGCCACCTGGCCGCTCAGCGGCTGCGAGGAGCCGACGGGCCTGGCGCTCGACATCAAACGACATCGACTGTTCAGCGTCTGCTCAAACAGCGTCATGACCGTCGTGGACAGCCAATCGGGCAAGCTCGTGACGAGGGCACCGATCGGAGCGCGATCGGATGGCGCCGCGTTCGATCCGCAGACCGGCTACGTCTTCAGCTCGAACGGAGAGGGCAGCCTGACCGTCGCCACGCTCGAGGGCAACACAGTCAACATTGTGCAGACGTTGTTGACTCAACCATCAGGCCGGACGATCGCCCTCGATCCAACGACGCACACCGTCTACATTCCAGCCGCCACCATGAGCGCGGCAGCAGCAGGCCAGCGGCCTCAGCCGGTACCGGATTCCTTCAGGGTGTTGGTGCTCGGAATGACCACGCGCTGAACGTCGGACGATGCGGCCTCGCTGTCGTGACGCGCCTCGCGCGGCAGCGTGACGAGGAACACGCTCCCGTGACTGCTGGAGGCATCGAGTTCAAGCGTGCCGCCGTGCGCCTCGGCCATCCATCGCGCGATCGGGAGTCCAAGGCCGGCACCAGAACGTCGTCGATCGAGGCGAGTGAATCGCTCGAAGATCCGCTCGCGATCCGACGCAGCGATGCCGTCGCCCTGATCGGAGATCCGGACGCGAATCTGGCGCTCGTTAACCTTGGTATCGGCGGTCACCAGACCGCCCTCGCGTGTGTGTGCGACGGCATTGTCCAACAGATTCGTGAACAACTGCCGCAAGCAGTCGTCATCGCCAACGAACGACACGTCGGTATCGCCCGTTGCCTGCACTCGCACACCCCGCTCCACAGCGAGCACGCTGAGTCCGCGCACACAGTCGGCCACGATCTCGTCGAGATACACCGGTTCGGGACGAATCGTGCGTCCACCCGCCTCGGCGCGCGACAACACGAACATCGCGTCCACGAACTTCGTCAATCGAACGGCTTGTTCGGCGACGATGGTGACCGCTTCGCGGTAGTCGTGTTCGGGCCGATGCGGTTGACGCAGCGTTACGTCGGCGGTGGTTCGCACCACCGACACTGGTGTGCGCAACTGATGCGACGCGTCGGCCATGAACTGACGCTGCGACGACAGCACGGACGACAAGCGGCCAAGCAGCCCGTTGAATGACGCTGCGAGCTGGCCGAGCTCGTCGTGAGGGTTGGGCGCCGCCAATCGGGTCGTGAGATTGCGTTCGCCGAGAGCGGCCGCCTGCACCGCCATCGCCGAGAGCGGGCGCAGCACGAGCTTCCCAATCAGCAGCCCGCCGAGTACGGCGACAGACAGGGCGGCAGCTATGCCGATGGTCAACGTGCGGAACAGGCTGCGCTGGTCCTCCTCGAGCGGCGCCATCGACGCGAGCACCGCCACGATGAAGGGGTGATCGGTCGCCGTCACGCGACGACTGACCATGCGATAGCGTGAGCCGTTGACCGTGACCGGAGTCGCGCCCTCGTCCGGCGACAAGATGTCGGGTCGCCATGACGCTGAGACATCGCCGCCCCATACCCTCACGATCGAGCGATCGTTCTGTGCAACGACGAAGATGCGCCCCGGCATCACGACCTGCGTGCTCGCCTCTTTGGCTGCGCCGGGCAGATCCAGACCCTCGCCGAACTCGTTGAGCACGACCGCAACGACGGTCATCTCCAGTCGCTTGAGTTCGCCATCCAGACCAGCCAGGTTCCTCTGCGATTCCATGCTCGCGATGACGGCAGCCGCCGTCGCCAGCACGGCGAGGACGAGCGCTGAATAGGACAACGACAACCGCGCGCGGATCGACCAGCTCACGTCGTGTCGCCTCTGTCGATCATGTAGCCTTCGCCGCGCCTCGTGACGAGTAGCGCGTGGGTGCCGGGTCGCTCGATCTTCCGGCGGAGACGCTGGATGTAGACGTCGATGACGTTTGAGAGCGGGTCGTAGGCATTGTCCCAGACGTGTTCGGCGATGAGGGCACGGCCGACCACGGCTCCGGCGTGGAGCATCAGGAACTCGAGCAGTGCGTACTCGCGGGCAGTGAGCTCGAGTACCGTTCCCGATCGCGTCACACGGCGGGCTCGCGTATCGATCTCCAGCGGACCGACGGTGAGACGTTGCGCCGTCAGCGGCAGATGGCCGCGCCGCGTCAGCGCGCGCAAGCGGGCCAGCAATTCGCCGAAATCAAATGGCTTGGTGACGTAATCGTCGGCGCCGCTGTCGAGTCCCTCGATGCGCGATTCGATCTCATCGCGTGCCGTCAGCATCAGCACTGGAACCGTCGACCCGGATGCGCGCAACTGCTGACACACGCTGACCCCATCGCGCTGCGGCAGCATGACGTCGAGAATGACCGCGTCGTAGTCGGTGATCGACGCGTGGTAGAGCGCCTCCTCTCCGTCGCCTGCGACGTCGACGGCATACGTCTGCTCACGAAGACCTCTTGCCAGCATCTGCGCGGCACGAGGCTCGTCTTCGACGAGGAGGATACGCATGAGTCCGGGTGATTACGCGGCGTCAGAATATACCGCTGTTGTGGGGGCAACATGAACCGTGGTCACCGCCGTCGGCGCGGCCACGTTTTTGGTCATCCGTAGGGACGGCACAGATACGCAAACCGGAACCAGTGAGTTGAGCGTCACAAAAGTAGTGGCACTGCCCTTGCCGCCTAAGGGCATGACCTTGACGCAGTCGCGTCACAAATCGGACAAGACATCGAAGGGTGACCCATGGGTTTGAAGAGAGTTCTGCTGCCGTTCGCGTTGACCTCGGCGATT
>DATCXH010001190.1:0-2668 GCA_036565925.1 Vicinamibacterales bacterium | reverse complement strand
CGATCTCATCGCTGTGGAACACGCCGTTGCGGCGCTGGTATTCCTCTTTCAGGTGCGTTACCCGCACGCGCAGCGTGTCGCCGATCCATTCGCCGGTCGAGAATCCGGCCCAGGTGTGCTGTGCATTCGGTGAGGGATGCGGACGACCGTCCATGTAGATCGGCCGGTCCACCGATCGCAGCCACTCGAGATGCCAGGCGGTCGTCTCGCGCGAGACTGGATCGAGTTCCTTCGAGATCCTGAGCTGCGAGGGCCCCCGTGAGATGTAGGCACTGCCGTGCGGACGGCACTGCCACTCGGGCAGCGTGTAGATCGAGGCATCCCACGCCGACGACCGCATTCGAGCGGCGTCGTTCATTGGAATGCCCACCCAGTCGCCGAGCTCGGGATTGCCGACGTTGTCTTCGGCGCGCACCGGCGTCCACTCGCCCGTAAGATCCACCTGCGCCGCGGCCGGTACGCTCGACAGCGCGATGGCGATGCAACTTCCCACCACCAACCCGAGGTATTTCATCCAGCGTGAACTCTCTGAGAAGACGGCCGTTAGGCGGCGCAGGGGCCGACGGCGGCGCCGCGCGCTTCGCGCGGCGAGTATACTGCGCGGGTTCGGATTCACAAAGTCTGATATAGCACACGTAGAGCCGCTTTTCCTTGGCGGCCTGGGAGCGAACGATGACCCAACCGGCGGCCAGGACGATCAACATCGGCGAGGTGCTCGAGAACAGTCAGATCGGACCGCTCCATATCCGCGTCTTCGTCCTTTGCATGATCTCGCTGATCATGGACGGCTTCGACGTCCAGATGATGGGCTACGTCGGTCCGGCTCTCGTAGCCGACTGGAAGATCCCGGGGTCACAACTCGGTCCGGTGTTCGCGGCCGCCAACTTCGGCGTGCTGCTTGGCGCGCTGCTGCTCAGCATGCTGGCCGACAAGATCGGTCGACGGCCGGTGCTGGTGGGCGCGACGTTGTGGTTCTCGGCCATGACCATCATCACTGGCTACGCGCAGACGATGGAGCAGCTGCTCTGGCTGCGGTTCATCGGCGGAATTCCCATGGGGTGCATCATCCCCAATGCCACGGCGCTGATCGGCGAATTCAGCCCGAAGGGACGCAAGGTCACGCTGATGATGTGCATCACCGTCGGCTTCACCGGCGGCGCGATGCTCGCCGGCGCGGTCGCACTGTGGCTGATCCCGGCGTTTGGCTGGCGATCGATGTTTTTCTTCGGTGGTGTGATTCCGCTCGTCATCGGCCTGCTGATGGCGTGGGGACTGCCCGAATCGCTGCAGTTCCTCGCGGTTCAGAAGCGCCGCCTCGATCAACTCGCTCGCTGGCTGCGGCAGCTCGATCCCCGGATCGCGATCGACAGCTCGACGCGGTTCATCGCCAACGAGGAAACCCGCGGCGGCGTGCCGATCGTCCATCTGTTCTACGAGGGCCGCGGCCCGGTGACCATTCTGTTGTGGATCGTGAACTTCACGAACATCCTCATCCTCTATTCGCTCTCCAACTGGCTGCCGACGATCGTCACCGGGATGGGCTACTCCGTCCAGACAGCGAATCTGATCGGCACGGTCATGCAGGGCGGCGGTCTGATCGGAACGTTCGGCCTTGCCTGGCTGATCGCCAAGAAGGGGTTCCTGCCGGTCCTCGCGTTGACGTTCGCGATGGCGACAGTGAGCATCGCCCTGATCGGCCAACCCGGGCTCACGATAACGGTGCTCGGTGTGATCGTCTTCGTCGCGGGGTGGTGCGTCGTCGGGGGTCAGCCGGCGATCAACGCGCTGTCCGCTACGTTCTATCCGACGTATCTGCGCTCGACCGGCGTGGGCGCGGGGCTGGGCGTCGGCCGCACGGGGGCGATCATCGGGCCCTATCTGGGAGGCGTACTGCTCGCGCAGCAGTGGACGCCACAGCAACTCTTCTGGGTCGCTGCAGTCCCGGCGCTCGTTTCGACCGCGGTCATTCTGACGATGCGATTGGTGATGCGACTGCCTGCACCAAACGCCACCACCGCCGCGCCGATCGCACATTAATGTGTCGGCGGGTCTAAAGTGCAAGACCCGCCCTACAACTGTCCGTGTCCTCGCCCATCGAATGACCGCACACAAACAGACGTAGGGCTGGTCCTGTTCTTTGGACCCGCCTTCGTAACCCTCGCGGCACAACGATTGCGACACATCGATCGTCGTGTCGCGTCCGAAGTGTCTCTCCTCGCACAATTACGTTGGTACAGCCCGCTACTTTCTAACGTTCTGCACATTCGAACGGATGAAGGTCTTCGACGATCCAAACGTCGCTGCGAGGACTCTGGAGCAATTCCTTCGTACTGGCGCCATCGAGCAGTTCGCAATTCGTGCGTACTGCTTGATGCCAGATCACGTGCAACTATTGGTCGAAGGACTCTCCGCGACGTCGGACCTGAAACGGTTCGCGAAGATGGCCAAGCAACGCCCGGGTGGAGTTCATCGCAGACGCTGCGGAGTAAAGCTATGGCAGGAAGGCTATTTCGACCGCGTATTGCGCGATGGAGATGACCCGGCTGCGCTCGCGCGGTACATCCTCGACAATCCAATCGAAGCGGGCCTTTCGAATTACCCGAACGTTGGAAGCGATCATTGACAGACGTAGGGCGGGTCTTGCTTTATAGACCCGCCGACGGGGACG
>DATCXH010001059.1:0-4884 GCA_036565925.1 Vicinamibacterales bacterium | reverse complement strand
GTAGTCCTGCGGCCGCTCCTTGTCCCGGAACGGCTTGAAGCGATCCTTCAAGTACTTGTCGAACTGCTGGTCGAATTCCTCGGCCGTGATCTTGAACGCCTCTTCGTAGGCGTCCTCACCGCCGCCGATCACCGACTTGCGCAGCGCGAACAGATACGCGCGAAGACCATCCTTGCCCCACTTCGATTCGATGAACTCGAAGATGGCGTGGCCAAGGTTGTAGATCATGCGCGCGCCGCCGACGTCGCTGTAGCCTTCCAGCTTGCTCATCTTCGGGATGATGTCGGCCACCGCCGCGTCGCGCACGGCCATCAGGTCCATCGGACGCCATTCGCCGGTCATGTAGTCGGCGAGGCCCTCGTGAATCCACAACGGCGAGCCGCGGCGGACCAGCGAGGCGGGGATGATGTCGTAATCGAACTGGTGGGTGAGCTCGTGGACGATGAGCCGATAGAGCAGATCCGGCGGTTCGTCCATCGGCATGACGATGCGCGTGCGCGTCGGCTCGGCGAAGGCGCCGACGCCTTCCTGCGCGGCGCCCGGCACGACGTTCTGCTGCTGGAACTCGCTGCTCGTCTGGAACAGGATCAGCGGAATCTTGTGCGCGAGGTCGTACTTCAGCTCAGAGCTGACGTGCTGATACGCGCTTTCGGCATACCCGGCCATCCGCTCGAGATGCGGCTCGATCTCCGGGTAGTAGTACATGATGAAGTGATCCGTCTCGTACGTGTACCAGTTGAACTTGTCGTAGCGGATCTGGTTCTTGCCGAAGTACGGGATATACGGGGTCTGGGCCGCGGCACGCTCCGCGGTCAAAGCGAACGCAGACGCGAACGCGATTGCGAACGCCACCCTGCAAAGGCGGCTCATGTAACTTCTCCTTCGCAGGGTCCCTCCCTGCCTGGCTTCGGCGCCTCGACTGCGCTGGGAACTGCTCTCAGTCAAATGGACACCGGTGGGCGAGCGGCGATCTTACTGCTGACACAGTAACAGTCGCAAACCGCTGAATGCGCGAGCGTCAGCAAAGGATGTACCGATGAGTTCCTCTTGATCTGCCGCATGTTCCCGCATTCATGTGGCTCTAATGCTTTCGATTCCTGAGAGTGAGACGGTTGAGTGTCATCGGCGGTCGGCAGGTATACTGCCTCAGAGGGTCAGATGCTGATTCTTGCGAACGCGAAAGAATCAAGATCTCACCCCCTGAGGAATAAACTCGCGTCTCATACGGGTTCTAACCAAGGGGCCTGAGGGCCGCCGATGTTCGGACGTCGCCAGCGGGCAGCCCCCGACACGTTCAGTAACGAGGTGCTGGGCTACCTCGAGCCGCTTTATGCCACGGCAATGCGGCTGACGCGGAACCGCGCCGACGCGGAAGATCTGGTGCAGGACACCATGGTCAGAGCGCTGCGGTTCCGGGATCGCTTCGAGCCGGGGACGAATTTGCGGGCGTGGCTGTACACGATTCTCCATAACACATGGAGGAATCGAATCCGTGACACGGCTCGTGAAGCGACCGACGTGGACAGCGAGCGCATCGAAGAGCTTGCGTCGAGGGCCGGTGGCCCGACCGAAGTGGACACGCCGGAGCGAGTGCTCTTACGGTCCACGATGGATGCGGACTTGAAGGAAGCGCTCGACGGATTGCCCGACAACTTTCGCCAGGCGGTCTGGTTGCGTGACGTCGAGGAATTCTCGTATGCGGAAATCGCCAAAATGCTCGATGTGCCCATTGGTACGGTAATGTCTCGCATCTCCAGGGGCCGGCGGCAGTTGTACGAGAAGCTGACTCAGGAAAAGACTGATGCACAGGTGCCCGTGTCGCGATGAGTGATGAGTGTCGTCACGTCAGCGAGCAGTTGACGTCCTACGTGGACGAGCAACTGGATACCACCAGGCGGGAGGAGGTCGAGCGGCATCTCGACGAGTGCGCGTCCTGTCGAAGTGCGGTCGCACGCGAGCGCGGCGGACAGACGGTCCTTCGCCATCACGCGCAACGTCTTCGTGAGGAGCCGTTACCGCCCGGATTGCGATCGCGATGCGAATCACTGGTGCACGAGCATACGAGCGCGACGAGCGTCGCCGGCTGGCGTCGCACGCTGGTGCCGACGGTGCTCAGCGTCATTCTCCTCGTCTTCACCGCATCGGCGATCTTCTCGCTGGCCACGCGTCGGTCCGACGCCGTGCTGGCGGCGCAACTCACCGCCGATCATTCCAAGTGCTTCAAGTTGTTCGTGGCCGGCAATCCTCCCGAGATGGACGCGCACGAAGTCGAGGAGATGCTCACGCGTGAGTACGGTTGGAAGATTCATGTGCCGCCATCTGTGGATGGGTTGCAGTTGGTCGGCGCGCGACGCTGTCTCTACGCCGACGGTTTGATTCCGCACGTGATGTATCGCGCCGCCGACGGTCAGGATCTGTCGCTCTTCGTACTGAACGGCGTCACGCGCAATCCTTCCGAGCTGGTGACGTTCGGGCACCGCTCGCAGATCTGGACGAAGAACAACACGACGTTCGTGCTCGTAGGGCCATCGGACGAGAGTGGACGTCTGGCCGATGCCACCCGATACGTGATGAAGGAAGCGGAACGCTAGCTGGAATCGATTAGTGACGAGGGACCGCGAAATTTTCGCCCCTTCAGAGGACCGCATGTCTGAGACGCCAGAAATCCCCCAGGGTCCGCTTGTTGATGACCTCGCTGACAACGCTGCGACCGGGCAGCCTTCGACCCCTGCCGCACCGGAGACGGAACAGCGTCTCTCGCGCAAGGCGGCATGGCTGGCGATGGGCGCCGTGACGTTGGCGCTTCTGCTGATTTGGATCGCTCCCGGCATCGAGCATGTTGAGGAGTCTGCGACGACTGGTGGCGCGACGAGCGGATCTCCTGGCGAGCCCGAAGACGCCGCCGCGGTCGGCAAGCCCGCGCGTCTCGACTTCCAGTTGAAAGACATGAACGGCGTCGACGTGAAGCTCGATTCGTTCAAAGGGAAAGTAATCCTCTTGAATTTCTGGGCGACGTGGTGCGGACCGTGTAAGGCCGAAATCCCGTCACTGGTCGAGCTTCAGGAAAAGTACGCGGACGATTTGGTCGTGCTGGGATTCTCCGTCGATGACCCTGCGGAGAAGATGAAGCCCTACGCCGAAGAGTACAAGGTCAACTACCCGCTGCTCGTGGGTAACGGACGAGAAGACGTCCAGAATGCCTTCGGCCCACTGCTCGGAATTCCGGTGTCAGTCATCATCGGCCGCGACGGCATCATCGCGAAGAAGCACACGGGCATCGGGACCATGGAGCAGTTCGAACGGGAGATCAAGGCCCTGCTGTAGTATGATCCGAACATCATGTTGAAAGGCTTCACGCACGCCCGTCTCGCTTGCGGTTGTCGCATTGCGTTCCGCGAGGGAGTCGAGGGGAGCCCCGTGACCGTTGTTGTCGAAGACAAGGCTCCGGGATGCGTCATGCCGCTGCATGTGCGGAACCTGCCAATCTACGACTACCGCGAAGCGCTGCGTCCACCGACTCGTTTTCTTCCGATCGAAGAGGAAGAGTACGAGGAAGAAGGCTGACGCTAGCTGAATCTGATCTTCAATTCCGCAACCAGCGGCAAGTGATCCGAGGCGAGCAGCGATAGCCTCGTGCGCGGAAGCTCCAGGCCTACCACCTCCACGCTGCCTTCGTAATAAATGTGATCGAGATGTAATACGGGGAAGACGCCCGGATACGTCCGGCGACGGCGGAGGTGTGCGCGCAGGTCGATGCTCTCCAGCCGCTCGCTGAGCAGCCTCGTCGCCAGCCCGCGACTCCATTCGTTGAAGTCACCGAGAACCAGCTTCGGCCCAACGACACGACGATCGTGCACGATGCTGCTGAGACGCGCTGCCTGATGCCGCCGCTCGAGAAACGCCGTCCCGAGGTGGACGTTATACAACCGCAGCGTGTCCCCGCCGATCGCGACATCCACGCGCTGCAAACACCGCGGCTCGCACGTCTTCCACGACAGATCGTAGTGAGCGTGGTGCACGATAGGATGGCGGCTCAGCACCACGTTGCCGAATAGATTGCCGCGCAGGTGCCGCGCCGGCGCCATCACCCACCCCATGCCGAGCAATGCGCCGAGTTCCTCGGCATGTCCCTTCGAAGTGGGACCTGCGCCGATCACCTCCTGCAGCGCGACGATGTCGGCATCGATTGCCCGGATAACCTCTGCAATGCGGGCGGGGTTGGTACGGCCATCGAGGCCCCGGGAGCGGTGGATGTTGTAGGTGGCGACGCGCAACCGCCGCCAGCGAGAGTCCGTCATCTAGGTGGTAGCTGGTAGTTGATGGCTGGTGGTTGGTGGAGGTAGACAGGCCGGAGTCATGTATCGTGGTTTTACCACCAACGCTCCACGAATGACTAACGCCGCAACCAGCTACCAGCTACCGGCTACCAGCTAGAATGAGCCCATGGCGAAGTTGAAAAGCGAGCTGGAGCTCACCTGCCCGTGCTGCGGGTCAACCCTCGTCGTCGATACGAACCTCGGTCGCATCGTCTCGCACCGCGAGCCCGAGCGCGGCGACAAGCCCGAGCTCAGTGATGCGCAAAGAATTCTCGCCGCCGAAGCCGCGCGGCGTGAGTCGCTGTTCGAACAGTCGATCGAAGCGGAGAAGTCGCGCGATGATGCGCTGACGCGCCGCTTCGAGGAAGCGTTGAAGCAGGCCCGGGGCGAGCCGATTACGCGGCCAGTCCGCGACTTCGATCTGGACTAACCACGCCGAGCAAACTCGCGCGGAAGGGGGGTCCAGCGGTCACGGCCCTTGTAATACTTCCACGGCTTATAGCCGTGTGCCTCGCGAAAGCGGCAATACCGACGACGCATCGCGGCGATCTTCTCGCGTGAGGGGACG
>DATCXH010000544.1:0-8555 GCA_036565925.1 Vicinamibacterales bacterium | reverse complement strand
GTCTTTCACGACCGGATGCACGATGTGGACGTAGGCAATCGTCCCGTCGGCGAGGGGCTGGGTCAGGCGCATCACTTTCCAGCCGGCGGCCTGTTGCCGGCGAACCGGATCGGACGATTTCTGCAAAGCCGTCCGCATCTTCTGCATGATCTGCTCGAAGTCCGCCGTCTTATCCGGCTTCACCGCAACCGTCCACAACGCGGTGTCACCATCGAACGTCAGCTTCTGATGTTCGGACCCGCCGTTCTGCGCGGCCGCTACAGACAATCCAGCGCCGACGACGAGACTCATGAGCGCGCCGATCACGATCTGGGCAAATCGCTGAGACACGATCGTTCCTCCTCCTCGCACGATAAGTCCGCGGAGACACGGCCGCGTATCCCGGCGACTCGGTATTTACACTGCAAAAAACCAGTGACGCAGCATGGCCACTCTGAATCGGCGTTAGGATGCTTGATATGAGCCGGGTCGTCGAACGGTTGACCATTCGCACCGTGTTGCTCACCGGCTTCGGCATGATGCTGGGCCTGTGGCTGTTTGCCGGCTATCAGGTGACGCAACGTGTGCGCCTGGCGCAGCGCAACAGCGGAGCCATCGGCACGCGCTACCAGCAGTCGCAGGAGTTGCTCGCATCGGTACGAACGCAGGTCCTCGAAGCCTCGGTGCTGCTCCGGGACGCACTGCTCGATCCCGACGTCACCACTCAGGCCGGGCATCGTCAAAGCATCGAGAAGGCGTACGCCGCAATCGACACGCTGCTGAAACAATACGTGCCGTTTGTTGACTCAGCTGCGGAACGCGAACGCGTTGACCGACTGCGCGCGGAGATTCGCGAATTCCGACTCGCCGCCAACGAAGTGCTGGCCACTGACAGCAGCCGATGGCCGGCCGACGCGCGCCAGTTGCTGCGGCGGTTCATGCCGAAGCGCGAATCGGCGATCCGCATCTCGGACGAGGTGCAGGCGCTCAATCGCGCCGCGTTCATTGATCAGCAACAACAGATCACGCAAACACAGGCCGAGATGCAGCGCCAGGTCTGGACGGTCTTTGGCGCGGCTCTGGCCATCAGCTTCGTGATCGGTTGGTTCGTATCACGGCATGCGGCCTCGCTGGAGTCGCGACTCACCCGGCAGAACGAGCGTGAAGAGCGAATTGCCAGCGATCTGCAACGCCTGTCGGCACGACTCATTCACGCGCGCGAAGAAGAGCAGCGACGGATTGCGCGCGAGCTGCACGACGATGTCGGACAGGCGCTGAGCGCTGTGAAAGTACAGTTGGCGGTCGCGGAACGACGAATCGAGCGGATGGGGGCGGCGAGCGCACTGCTGGCGGATGCGCAGACCAGCGCCGACACGGCGTTGCACAGCGTCCGCGATCTGTCACGTCTACTGCATCCGTCGGCGCTCGACGACCTCGGCCTGGTCGCCGCGCTGGAGTCGCTGGTCGCAGACTTCCGCCGTCGTCATCAGATCGCGATTGACTTCGTGCACGAAGGGCCGGATCGCCGGCTGCACGCGGAGACCGAACGCGCTGTCTACCGCATCGTGCAGGAAGGGCTGACCAATATCGCGCGTCACTCCGAGGCGACCGGTGGAACGGTACGGCTCGCAATCGATTCCGCGACGGTCCACGTGCGGATCGAGGACAACGGCGTCGGCTTCGACGTCGCCGACGTCGAACGGCCCGGCAAGCGTCGCGGTCTCGGCCTGCTGAGTATCCGCGAACGTGTGACAGGACTGCGCGGACACGTGCGCATCGAGAGCGCGGCTGGCAGTTCACGGATTGAAGTCGACCTGCCAGCTGTTCCGCCAAGTCGAATAGATGATCTCGACCCGGATCTCGTCGCGTCATTGATCGATTCTGAGGTGAACCGTGGATGAACTGCGCGTCTTGCTTGGCGACGATCACACCGTCTTACGTCAGGGGCTGCGAAAGATACTGGAGGATCGGCGCGACTGGCGGGTTGTCGCCGAAGCCGGCAACGGGCGCGACGCCGTTCGCGAGGCGATCGAGCTCAATCCTGATGTCGCGGTCCTCGATATCGGGATGCCCTTACTCAACGGTATCGAAGCGACCAGGCAGATCATCCGCCGCGCGCCATCGGTGCGCATCCTGATCCTGAGCATGCATAGCGACCAGGCCTATGTGACGCAGGCCGTCCAGGCCGGTGCACGCGGGTATCTGTTGAAGGAGTCTGCGGGCTCCGAGTTGATTGCCGCGATTGCGGCGGTCGCCGCTGGCAAATCGTTCTTCAGTCCCGCCGTCGCGCAGGTCGTGTTCGATGACTACGTCAGAAGCCTGACCGAGCGAGGGATCACCGATCGCTACGATGCGCTCTCCGAACGCGAGCGCGAGGTGTTGCAACTGGTCGCGGAAGGAAAGAGCAGCAAAGAAATCGCTGACGTGCTCTCGATCAGTCCGGCTACTGTCGAAACGCACCGAACTCATCTGCTTCAGAAGCTCGGCCTTAAGAATACCGCTGAGGTCGTTCGATACGCGGCGCGACGCGGGATCGTGCACTAACGCGTAGCTTGCGCCGTCGCCAAGGCTACGGCCGGACAAGCACCGACTGAAGGCTGCAATAAATACAGGGAAGACCCGATAGCACACACGGGCGGGCCGTTGAGTATCTTCGGATCGGTTAGGCTCGACTGCCCGAACGGTCGAGGTCTGCAGTCGAGGTTGCGTGAATTGGCTGAGTGACTACGATCCCAAGATGGTTCCTGAAGTCCTGGCGGCGATCGTCTCGCGTCCGCCACGAGCTCATCTGGTGGTTCTATCGGATTTTGACGGGACGCTCGCGTCCTTCGATGTTGATCCGTCCGCTCCTCGGCTCGATGACAACACCCGACATGTACTCGAGACCCTCGCTTCGCGTGATGACGTTACAGTTGGGCTCGTGAGTGGCCGACGTGTGGACGACTTGGCTCGCCGCACTCAGTTACCAAGCAACGTCTACCTCGCCGGCCTTCACGGTATGGAGATTCGTCACGCCGATCATGCCTGGCATCACCCGGATCTCGTGGACTCGCATGAGCTCATCGATCGTGTGGCCGACGCCATGAACGCCGCGTTTGGCACCGTGCCCGGCGTCAGGCTCGAGCATAAAGGCGTCTCCCTGACCGTGCACGTGCGCGCCGTCGCGCCCACACGGCGGAAGGACGTTCTCCGTACCGCGATTGAGATCGCGCGTCCGTGGCTCGACTCGGACGAACTCAAGGTGCTCGACGCGAGCGAAGCAGTCGAGCTGTTACCCAACATCGCCTGGAACAAAGGCGACGCCGTGCGCTGGATCGTGGATGATGTCGAAACGCAGGCGCGGCAGAAAGCCTGGTGCATCTTCTTCGGCGACGATGTCACTGACGAGGAAGCATTCCGCGCCGTCCGCGACGGCCTGACCGTCGTCGTCGGACAACGACCTTCTCTTGCACGTCTGCGACTGAACTCCCCGGCTGATGTCGCAGCTGTCCTCTTGGGCGTGACCAACCGCAATGGGCACGGAAAGGAGTACGGGCGATGACGTCAGCTGACCTCGTGCGGACGATGGCGGACCGGCTCCGCGACACCAAGCTGGTGGTCGTCGCCAATCGGCAACCCTACGTACACGAGAAACAGGTTACCGAGCGTAAAGGGTTCAGACGCTGGGTGCTCCGTCAGGGCGACAAGGTACGAATCAATTGGAAGCAGCCGGCGAGCGGACTCGTCACCGCGCTCGATCCGGTAATGCGCGCGTGCGGGGGCACATGGGTGGCGCATGGCAATGGCAGCGGGGATCTCGAGTCATCGGATCCGTCGGGCCGCGTCGCGGTGCCGCCAGATCGGCCGAAGTACTCGCTACGCCGGGTGTTCCTGAAGCAGCAGGAAGAGAGCGGCTACTACTACGGCGTTTCGAATAACGCGTTGTGGCCGTTGTGTCACATCGCCTACGCGAGGCCGGTCTTCAATCAGAGTGACTGGCGCCATTACGTCGAGGTCAATCGTCGTTTTGCTGACGTCGTTCTCGAGGAGATCGCCGGGACGCGGGCGATCGTCTTCGTGCAGGACTATCACTACGCGCTGCTGCCGCGGTTTGTAAAGGCCGCGAGGCCTGATGCCGTGGTTTGTCAGTTCTGGCACATTCCGTGGCCGAACCCGGAAGCATTCCGCATCCTGCCGTGGCAGTCCGAGGTGCTCGACGGATTACTCGGCAACGATCTGCTCGGGTTCCACCTGCAGTATCACTGCAACAACTTTCTCGAGACCGTCGATCGCTCGATGGAAGCGCGGATCGATCAGGAGACGTTCTCCGTGTACTGCCGTGGACATCGGACGTCGATCCGGCCGTACCCGATCAGCATCGATCCGTCGACGTGGAATGGCACCGCGCCGGGGTCGGCGTGGACGAAAGAAGTCGCAGCGACCCGGCGTCGTCTCGACGTGGGTGATCGACGGGTCGTCATGGGTGTCGATCGCCTCGATTACACGAAGGGCATTCCCGATCGACTGCTGGCGTTCGATCGTTTCCTGGAGCGATATCCGGAATGGCGTAACCGCGTCGTCCTCGTGCAGGTCGGATCACCGACGCGCGATCGCATCGACCGGTATCGTGACTTGAGCCGTGAGATCGGCGAGCTGGTGGACAAGATCAACGCCAGACACGGGATACCTGGCTGGATTCCGATCGTCTACCGTCGTGAGTATCACACTCCGAAGGACGTCGCCGCTCTGTATCGTGCGACGGATGTATGCGTCGTCTCCTCGCTGCACGATGGCATGAACCTGGTGGCCAAAGAGTTTGTCGCGGCGCGGACTGACAATCGCGGCGTGTTGCTGTTGTCGAAGTTCGCCGGTGCGGCAAAGGAACTGTCCGACGCGCTGCAGGTCAACCCGTTTGCGCCGGACGAGTTTGCGGAGACGTTGCATGCCGCGCTCTCGATGGGTGGCGCGGAGGCAGAGCGGCGAATGCGTGGGCTACGCCAGCAGGTCTGCGGGCATACCGTCTTCGACTGGGCGGCCCGGGTGCTGTGCGATGCATGCAAAGTGGCTGATGGACGTGGTTAGTGGTTCGTAGTGGTGGTTAGTGGGTTAGATCCGCCACGAACGACCAGCGACCAACCACCTACCACCAACCAGCCAAGGTATAATTCCAGACTGATTCAGTCGGATATGGCCGTCGCCTCTCCAGGGTTTTTGCGCACCGCCCTTTCTATCGTCGATTTGATTGGCAATACGCCCTTGATCCGTCTGTCGAGGTTCGAAGACGGGCTGCGTAATGTCCAGCTCTACGCGAAGGCCGAGTGGAAAAATCCCGGTGGTTCCGTCAAGGATCGGGCGGCAGCCCGAATGATTGAAGAGGGTGAGAAGTCCGGCGCGCTGACGCGGGACAAGATCATCCTGGACGCGACGTCCGGAAATACCGGCATTGCCTACGCCATGATCGGCGCCGCCAAAGGTTATCGGGTTCGGCTGTGCGTTCCGGAGAACGTCACGCCCGAGCGCAAGCGCATCCTCAAGGCGTTCGGCGCGGAGGTGGTGTTTACCGATCCGATGCAGGGATCCGACGGCGCGATCATCCGCGTCAAACAGATGTTCGAAGAGAGCCCTGGGCTCTACTTCTACCCGGATCAATACAACAATCCGGGGAACTGGCGCGCGCACTACGACACGACAGCGCCGGAGTTGATCGAACAGACGGGCGGCAGGCTGACGCACTTCGTCGCAGGCCTTGGCACGAGCGGGACGTTCGTTGGTGTCGGCCGGCGGCTGCGTGAATACAACCCGGCGATCCGCCTCGTGTCCGTGCAGCCGGACTCACCGCTGCACGCGCTCGAAGGGTTGAAGCACATGGCGACGGCGATCGTGCCGGGCATTTACGACGCGACGTTGGCAGACGAGGACATCGGTATCAGTACCGAGGAAGCCTTCAGCCTGACTCGTCGTTTGGCGAGGCAGGGATTGTTCGTCGGTATCTCGAGCGGCGCTAATCTGGCTGGGGCCTTACGCGTGGCGCGGCAGACATCGGATGCGGTGGTTGTCGTCGTGTTCTGCGACGGCGGCGAAAAGTACTTGTCCGAGCGTCTGTGGGATGAGACCGACGAGGAGACGAATTGATGGCGTTGTCACTTCAGCCCGGAGTGGCCGAGGCGATTCGCGCGCACGGCGTCGAAACCTATCCGAACGAATGCTGTGGCGCCCTGATCGGGCGCGACGATGTCGTGACACACACGCTGGCCCTGCCAAACGTCACTGACGAAGGACCGCGCCGTCGTTTCCGCGTGAGCGATCGCGACTATTTGCAGTGCGAGAAGCGCGCGCGCGAGTTGGGTGGGGAGTTGCTCGGGTTCTATCACTCCCATCCCGATCATCCCGCCAGGCCCTCACAGTACGATCTCGATCACGCGTTGCCGTTCTTCTCGTACATCATCGTTGCCGTCCGCGCCGGCACGCCCGAGGACATGACGTCCTGGCGATTGCGCGAGGATCGCTCTGCCTTCGACGAGGAAAGCCTCACTCATGCCGAACACAATCAACATCCCGACGCCGCTTCGTCCATTCACGGATAAGAAGGAAGCCGTCGAAGTCAGCGGTGCGACGGTCGGCGAGCTGCTCGCCGATCTGACGACGCGCTACGAAGGACTTCGCAAGCATCTCTACGCCGACAACGGCAAGCTGCGGAACTTCGTGAACGTCTATTTGAACGACGAGGACATCCGCTATCTGCAGAAGGAAGCGACGCCGGTGAAATCCGGTGACACGCTCAGCATCGTCCCGTCGGTGGCTGGGGGAGCGCCGACAACGGCGCCCGTGGAGGCGGGTCTTCAGACCCGCCAAACGCCGGACCTCTCGCCCGAGGAGATCAAGCGCTACAGCCGGCATCTGATCATGCCGGAAGTGGGTATGGACGGTCAGCGCAAGATCAAAGCGGCGAGCGTGCTGTGCATCGGCGCCGGCGGTCTTGGTTCGCCTGCCGCCATGTATCTCGCTGCGGCCGGCATCGGGCGTCTCGGCATTGTCGACTTCGACGTCGTCGACTTCAGCAACCTTCAGCGTCAGCTGCTGCACACGACCGAGGACGTGGGCAGGACGAAGCTCGAATCGGCGAAGAACAAGATCGTCGCGCTGAATCCCCACGTGCAGGTGGACACCTACGAAGAGGCGCTGTCGTCCGAGAACGCGATGCGTCTGTTCAAGGGCTATGACGTCATCCTCGACGGGACCGACAACTTCCCGACGCGCTATCTCGTGAACGACGCGTGCGTCCTCTCGGGGATCCCCAACGCGTATGGCAGCATCTTCCGCTTCGAGGGGCAGGCGTCGGTCTTCGCGACCAAAGATGGTCCGTGCTATCGCTGCTTGTATCCCGAGCCGCCGCCACCCGGACTGGTCCCGAGCTGCGCCGAAGGTGGTGTGCTCGGCGTGCTGCCGGGAATCATCGGCGTGATTCAGGCGACGGAGTCGATCAAGCTTGTGACTGGGATCGGCGAACCGCTGATCGGCCGCTTCCTGATCTACGACGCGCTCAAGATGCGCTTCCGCGAGTTGAAGCTGAAGAAGGATCCGGAGTGTCCCGTGTGCGGTCCGAATCCGACCGTGACAAAGCTGATCGATTACGAACAGTTCTGCGGCGTGCGGCCCGAGCCCGCGCAGGTGCAGACGACAGGAGCCGCTGTGAACGATTGGGAGATCACGCCGGTCGATTTGAAGAAGAAGCTCGATGCTGGTGAGACGCCGTTCATTCTCGACGTGCGTGAGCCGAACGAGTACCAAATCAATCGCATCCCGGGCTCGACGCTGATTCCGCTCGGCGACCTGCCGCGACGCTATCAGGAACTGCCGAAGGATCGCGAGATCGTCACGCAGTGCAAGATGGGTGGCCGGAGCGCGAAGGCCCAGGATTTCCTCAAGTCGGTGGGGTTCACGAACGTGAAGAACCTCAAGGGTGGAATCCTGGAGTGGATCGACAAGGTCGATCCGAGCCAGCCCAAGTATTGACGCCGGGTCCAAAGAACAGGACCCGGCCTACGGCTGTCGGGACGTGAATACGGACGGCTGTAGGGCGGGTCTTGCTGTTTAGACCCGCCGGGTCTAGAATACCGACAAGAGTAGTCGTATTTTGAAGGGCTCATGCTGAGGCTGTCGAAAAAGGCTGATTACGCGCTGATCGCGATGAAGCACCTGGCCTACAAGGACACGGGTGCGACATCCACGTGTGCGCGCGAAATCGCCGAGCAATATGACATCCCCATCGAGTTGATGGCCAAGGTGCTCCAGCGTCTGGTGCGTACCGGCCTGCTGGTGTCCACACAAGGCACGCGCGGTGGATACACCTTGAGCCGGCCGTCGGCGTCGATCAGCGTCGCCGATGTGATCGAAGCGATCGACGGGCCGTTCACCGTGACCGCGTGTTCGACGGACAAACACGACTGCGAGCAATACAGCAAATGCAGCGTGCGGGGCCCGCTCTGGCAGATTCGCGAGCGCATCGTCCAGGCGCTCGGAACCGTCAGCCTGGCGGATATGGCTTCGGAACAGGAGCCGACATTTGCTGCGCCGGTTGCCGTCGTGCGACGCGGCGC
>DATCXH010000899.1:0-4942 GCA_036565925.1 Vicinamibacterales bacterium | reverse complement strand
GGGATCGGGCGCGGGGACCGTACCGGCCGCCGCGTTGAAGGATTGCGCGTACGGTTGCGGCGCGGTCAGGACAACGAGAGCGATCGCCAGCGTAGTAGCAGTCAGCAGCATCAGCTTGCGCATAAGTACTCCACGAATCGTCTTGCGCTTAGACACTGGAAGAGTTCCTTTCGTTGGTAGGGCTCGATGGCACGGCGCGTGCTCACGTCCGCGTGATGGACGTCATCAGTATTCCAACCGACGAGTGGAGGCTCGCGGGTCGTCTCGCGCTCGCGGCACTGCTCGGGGGAATACTCGGCCTCAATCGCGAGCTCGCTCTCAAGCCCGCCGGAATGCGCACCCACGCCCTGGTCGCTCTCGGAGCGGCACTGGTCACGGTGACGGGGCTGGCGCTGATGGTCCCGCCAGGGAACGACACCTCGGCGCCTGGACGAGTCATCCAGGGATTGATCGCCGGAATCGGGTTTATTGGGTCCGGCGTGATTCTGCATCGACGCGACAACTACACGGTTGAAGGCCTTACGACTGCAGCAACGATCTGGGTCATCGCCGCGGTAGGCGTGGCAGTCGGTGCCGGCCTGTGGCGCGCGAGCGTAATCGTCGTCACTATTTCGTTAATCCTGCTCGTGGTCGGCAACCAGATCGATCGGTTCGTTCATCGATTCAGCAAGTACGACGAGCGAAATTAGCAGACACAAAAAAAGAGGGACGTGGGTGTGAATCCACGTCCCTCTCCCCGCTTTCGACGCGAATCGATTTAGCGGCGCTGGGTTGCCTCGTATATCGAAGCAGCACCGCCGCCAATCGCCGCGCCAATCAGCGCGCCTTTCTTGCCGCCCATGATCCCGCCGACACCGGCGCCGCCTGCGGCCGACCCGCCGACGATCATCGCGGTCTTTTGCCAGGACCGGTTGTCCTCACGCACCACCTCGGGCTCACCAACCGCCTCGGGTTGGCTATTCACGACGTGGCGCTCCTGCACCGGCTCGCGATACACCGGGCGCGACGCCGTCGTCGTGGTGGTCCGCGCGCTTCGCACCGGCACCGTCGAAGGCGCCGCCACCGGTCGCAGTGCAGTCGTGTATGCCGCCGGCATCACCTGACTGTCCACAGCATGGACGGCCGCCGGCTCCTGCGTGAACGCGTCCACCTCGGTCGTCTTCGCGCCCAACGTGTACATCGCCACACCTGAAATCAGCGCACCTGCTACTCCTGCCGCGATCGGGTTCATCGTTGCCTTCTCCTTGTAAGCAGCTCGTTGAAGCTGTTGGCACCCGTATATGCGGACGCCGTGCCAGATCGACGCATCCGCATAAGTGCAGCAGGCAATAGAGTTGTACGTTGTGCAGTGGGAACGGCAGAGCTGATGGTGTCCTCTACAGCGCTCAGCCAGGCCGGCACCGACTGAAGCCTGCGATCTACAGCACCACCGAACATGCGCAGCGTTCGGCGCTCTCGCGAACGGATTGATCTGCGGAAGGTGTGCGCACCCGGTACTTTTCTTGCCTCGAAGGGCCGTCGAGCAGATGTCGATGGACCGGTCGAGGTGGATACAAGTAACAACGGTGCTCACGGTGTGCGCTGTGATTGCGGTCGTGTGGAGCCTGCTGCCCACCGCGACCTGGGACCTTGACGCCATCTCCGCCTGGATGGCTCCTCACCGCCACGTCTGGTACGGTCTTCCGCTCGTGATGGCGGCGTTCGTTGGTCTGGCGCCCGTGCCGGTGGTATTGCTGATCGCGGCCACCGGTATCGCATTCGGTCCGTTCCTGGGTCCGATCTACGCGATGGCAGGATGTCTCGCCAGCGGCTCGGTGGGATTCGGAATCGGACGTTGGATGGGTCTGCGACGCGTCGAGCAACTCGGCGGCGAACGCGTCGTGCGCGTGACGCGCGCACTCCGTCGCAACGGAACGCTCGCGGTTTTCTTCCTGCGCAAGATCCCGTTCCCGTTCACCATCGCCAACGTCATCGTCGGTGCATCAACCGTGACATACCGTGACTTCCTCGTCGGAACGCTGCTCGGCATGGCGGGTCTCGTGATCGGGCTCGCCGGCTTCGGCTACCAACTGACGATGGTGCTGCGGAGCCCCTCACCTGAGACCGTTCTTGGTGCGATTCTCCTCGTGAGCATCCCGCTCACGCTCGCCTGGTTGATCAACCGTTCACTGCGACAGAGGACGACGGCATGAGCGCGACGGCGCGACCCGCGCCGCCCGCAATTGCGTCGACCGCCCCATCAATCGTTCAGGCTGGCAAGAACTGCTGGCGCATCGATCGTGCGCACCAGTTCTTCTGCATTCAGGACGCGGCCGATTATTTCCAATTAGTCAGGCAGGCGCTGCTCTCCGCACGCAAAACAGTCTTCATTCTCGGCTGGGACATTTTCGCCGGAGTCGATCTGCTCCCGACGGGAACGGAGGAAGTCTCGCCGAAGTCCCACCGAAGTCCCGCCGAAGGCGAAGGCGGACGAAGACGGACAAAGGCGCCGCCAACGAAACTCGACGAACTGCTGTCGTTCATCGCGCATCGCCGGCCGCAACTGCGCTGCTACATCCTGATCTGGGACTACGCTGCGCTGTACACGCTCGAGCGCGATCCGTGGTCGCGATGGAAGCTGGGCTGGCGCACACATCGTCACGTGCGCTTCGGATTTGACGATCATCATCCGGTCGGCGGCTCGCATCATCAAAAGGTGGTCGTCATCGACGATCAGCTCGCGTTCTGTGGCGGCATCGATCTCACCAGCCATCGATGGGACACGTGTGCGCATCGCGTGGACGAACCGGCGCGTGTGTCGCTCGGCGGAAAGCCCTACGGTCCGTATCACGAGGTCCACACGATGGTGGCGGGGCCGGTTGCGACGAGCCTCGGCGTGCTCGCCCGCGATCGGTGGCGCGCTCTGGGCGAGGAACAACTTCCACCGGTTCAGCCTTCGTCCGATGATCTGTGGCCCGCCGACGTCACACCGGATCTCAGCGACGTGGACGTCGCTATTGCCAGAACCGTCCCGGGTTCCGACACACAACCATCGATACGCGAATGCGAAACGCTGTTCCTCGATTCGATTGCCGCCGCGCGGCGATCGATCTACATCGAGAGCCAGTACTTCACGAATGAAGGACTCGCAGCAGCCCTCGCAGCCAGGTTGCGCGAACCGAACGGTCCTGAAGTCGTCATCGTCTCTCCCGCCGAATGCCACGGATGGCTCGAGCAGAGCACCATGGGCGCGTTCCGCTATACCGCGTTCCGGCAACTCATCGCGGCCGACCGGCACAAGCGGCTCCGGCTGCTCTATCCAGCCGCATCGCGCACGCAGCTCGTGCCCACCTTCGTCCACTCGAAAGTCATGATCGTGGACGACACGCTCGTGCGGATTGGCTCAGCCAACATCTCACGGCGGTCGATGGGCGTGGACACAGAATGCGATGTCGCGGTCGATGCGACGACTCAACCCGACGCGCGTGCGGGCATTCACCGCATCCGCAATCGGTTGCTCGCCGAGCACCTTGACCTGACGACTGACGCCGTCGCTGACGGAATCGAACGAGCCGGCTCGCTTCGGACTTTCATCGATTCACGACAACTCTCCGATCACACGCTGGCACGAATTGAGATTCCGCCGGAGGAGGAAGTCGCCTCGTCAGAAGCGGCACGTCAGCTTGCCGACCCTGAGGAACCGATCGCGTTCAGCGCAACGGTCGAAGAGTTGGTACCGCCCGCGGATGCGACCAACGGTCTCCGCCCGGTTCCGTTCCCGACAATACCGATCGCCGTTCTTGCGATTGCGCTCGCGTCGCTGTCTTCGGCGGTCATCTGGCGGCCGGAGTTCCGCACGATTCAGGGAATGCTGGCGGCGTTTCCAGGCATGGCGTCGATCGCCTGGACCGTTGCCGGCGTGATCGCCATTGCGGGCCTGGTGTTGGTCCCACTGGAGTTGATGGCCATCGCCGCTGGTGTGATTCTCGACGGACCTCGCGGTGCTGTGGCGACCTTGCTGGGCGCACTGATCGGCGCGGCGCTCGGCTACCTGCTCGGCCGGCAGATCGGACCGGCACGATTGTCGCGGTGGATGAGCCGACGCGCCTATCGATCCGCCAGGCAACTGGGTGCACGCGGCGTCATCGGCGTGCTGGTCTTGAGATTGGCGTCGGTCGCGACCTCTGGATCGATCCATCTGCTCTGCGGTGCGGGTCGTGTTCCCTTCTCGACGTTCATGGCCGGCACGCTGCTGGCCTTCGTGCCGGCAATTGCCGCGCTCGCCGGTCTTGGCGCGTTGCTCCGTCAGACGCTGCTCGTTCCTACGACGTGGAACGTCGTGCAGACCGTCGGCGCGGGGATTCTGCTCACCGCCGCCGCGGCGTTTCTGCGCACGCTGCTCTTGATTCGTCAGTTCGCGCCCTCGGTCTCGCAACAGCGTGCCCGCGCGGAGTTTGGTTAGGAGGGCGGTCCGAATAATGCGGGTGGCTACGTACAACGTGCACTCGTGCATCGGCACCGACGGACGCCGTGACCCCGACCGCGTCGCAACGGTCATCACCGAGCTCGATGCAGACATCGTGGCGCTGCAGGAGTTCACGTATCCCGCCAGTGTGGCGCTCGACACACGCAGTCCGGTCGTCCTGACGACGCTGGACAGCTATACGTGTGCGCTCGGACCGACACGGCAAAACGTCACGCAATGTTTTGGCAACGCGCTCTTCACACGCCATCCGATTGTTGATGTGCATCGCATCGATCTATCCATGGAACGCCGTGAGCCGCGTGGCGCGATCGCGGCAACCGTGAACGTTCGCGGAGAACTCGTCCACGTGCTGGCGGCGCATCTGGGCTTGAAGGTGCACGAGCGCCGGTTTCAAGTACGGCAGATCGTCGAGTATCTCGATTCCGTGCGAAACGCGCTCGTGGTTGTCCTCGGTGATTTCAACGACTGGTTGCCTGG
>DATCXH010000281.1:0-5355 GCA_036565925.1 Vicinamibacterales bacterium | reverse complement strand
CCTGCCAATCCGGAAGCGACGAACGCTCGCGCATCGTCACTGCTCAGCAATCCCGCCTCGATGCCGACACCTCGAGACAGTAGTAACTCGCAGAGCTCTACGATGCCCGGTTCGCCCTGATTCGCGGTAACGAGGTCAGGCATCTCACTCCACGCCTCGACGATCCTGAAACGCTCGCCTGGGTCACGCACAATCGCCGCTGACGTCGTCAAGGAAATCGGAGTCTCAGGACAGCGCACCCGGATCGCGCGCAGCACGTTAGCGCAAGCGGCGCCCTCGAGAGTCTCCCGACCAGCATCGTCGAACGCATGGACATGCACCGAGTGGGCGCCCGCGTCGACGGCCGCGCGAGCCGCTTCTGCGATGGCAGCGGGAGTGCGCGGCGCTGCTGGGTGGGTCGAGCCGCCATTCAGCGCGGCCTGCAAGAAAACTGTCGGCTGCATTATCCAAGGTAGAACGATCCGCGTCCCCATTTCCAGCGTTGGCAGCCAGGCTCCGCGCACGAAGCGCCGCCAGCAGCATCTCCAAGAGCTGGCGCCCTGATCAGAATCTGCGCAAACTCTCCTCAGGATCTGGATACGAGACTGCTGATGCCGGTGCATGGCCTGTCGTTGAACCTGCTCGCGCTTTGCTGGTCTTCCCGCGTGCTGTGGCTTGCGACATGCTTTCGGGATGGGGATCGTGCATCGCGCGAGCACCCGCGCGTCACCTGTAACTGGGAGGAAGCATGCGTGCATTGCTACTGAGCGGGCTGTGTGGACTCGCGGTGCTGGGCGCGGCGTGCGGGTCGGCCACCGTGACTGGACCGGATATGCCGTACGCCGCCGTCACGCACGCGTGCGGAGCGGCCGACGGTCCGGCCGCGGCTATCTACCTCGCGCACGCCCCGATCACATCCCTGGAGCCTTCGCCGCCGTACGTCCGGATCTACATCGATCAGCCGATCGACCAGCTGGCGGGGCAGTCATGGACACTGGGCGGCGCGGTTGATGCCGCGGCGTGGCGCACCACGGCCGAGGGCTCTGTCGAGGCGGCGCAAGGTGGCACGGTGCGCGTCGACGCGGTGCGCGACTCCCAGGATGTCGAAGGCTTCGTGGACCTGACGTTCCCGGATGGTGGGCGCGTTCAGCAGGCGTTTCGCGCGAGCTGGCTCGCCGCGGCGATCCTCTGCGGGTAGGCACGCGAGCGTGCCTCTTGGCCCACGCGGACCTGAGCAAGTTGCACGTCTCACAGGTACCATTCCGACCGCGACGCGGAGGCGGCGCGTGCCTTGGAGGATCACATGACCAGCAAACCACCGGCTGAAATCCAGTCTCTGGTCGACGCGCACATCAACGGCTTCAACACCCAAGACGACGAGCTTTTCCTCAGCGTCTTCGGGGACACTGCAGTCATCATCGACGGTATCGCGCCCTATCGCTGGTTGAACCCCAATGCTCCAGCCAATTGGCTGACTGACGTCGCGAGATGGCGTGCGAATCTCGGTGTGACCCACGAGCACCTCGCGTACGAGATGGGGTTCTGGAATGTCGAGGGCGCGTCAGCGTACGCTGTCGTATCAGGGACTCTGACTGTAACGATGAAGGGGCAGTCCATCGTTCGGACCGGTACCCTTGCGTACACGTTCGCGAACCACAACGGCGTCTGGAAAATTGAAGCGCAGGCTTGGGGCCGCACGTCGTAGCCTGCTCCGATGTATGTGAGGCCGGTGGGTGCTCTTTACTGATGCATTACGGACCGACTCGAGCGCGCGACCCAGGCGGCTGCCGCGCGAAGTCGGCACCTACCTGGTGCATGCCGTTCGTCGCCCTTCGTAACGCAGCCTCAGTCGTACCGGGTAGCCCAATCGGCGTGTCGATTTCCGCAGGCTCCGTTCGTCGCCTGGTTGTATGCTCCTCAATTCACGGGCGGAGGCTTCCAATGCGAAAGGTCAGAATCTTCGAACACATCTCGCTGGACGGCGTGATCCAGCACGGCGGCGACGCAGACGGCGACTTCCCGTACAGTGATTGTACGGCGCCGTATCGCAGTCCGGCCGGGGTCCAAGCCGTGGCCGACGCACAGGGGGAGCGCTTCGACTTTCTGCTCGGCCGCCGTACCTACGATCTCTGGTCCAGCTTCTGGCCGAAGGTCAAAGGCGGTCCGTTCGCGGACGCGATGAACGCCGCCACGAAATACGTGGCGACCCACAGGCCGGACGGTCTCGAATGGGGCCCGGTCGAGACGCTCGGCGCGGACATCGTGGCGGGCATTCGCCGAGTCAAATCCACGGACGGTCCCGACCTGATTGTCTTCGGCAGCTCGACGCTGACATCGGTGCTGCTCGACCGGGGACTGGTCGACGACGTGGTGCTGATGGTCTATCCGGTCTTACTGGGCCGGGGCAAACGCTTCTTCTCGGACCGCGTCGACGCGCGCGAGCTCTCGCTCGTCAGCACGAAGGCCACGCCGACGGGCGTGCTCATCAACACGTACCGGCACGTTGGCTCGCTGCGAGCCGCACCGTAGCGCAGTCGTCGGGCAGCCACCGTGTGAGGCCCAGCGAACGCTGATGCTGACGAGCGATGTTGGGATCGCGCTGCGCTGACGCTGACTTCTGTGAACCCGGAAGCGTACGGCCTTCTCGAAGCTCGTGTCGATTCTGGCCGGTCTCGTTCGACGTGTGAGTGAGGCCGCGAAAAGCACAGCAACCCACCCGAACCCAATTCAGGAGAGCACAATGCGTTTCATCCTCATGGGCATGGCAACGAAGGAAGCCGAAGCAGCCCCGCCGCCGCCGCCCGAAGCGTTCGCCGCGATGCAGGAGTACAACGAGGAGCTCGCGAAGGCTGGTATCCTCCTCGCCGCCGAGGGGCTCACCCCGACCTCGAAGGGTGCGCGCGTGAAGTTCAGCGGCGACAAGCGCACCGTCATTGATGGTCCCTTCGCCGAGACGAAAGAGGTCGTTGCGGGCTTCACGATCATCAAGGCGAACTCGCTGGAAGAGGCCATCGAATTGGTGAAGCGCACTCCGAACGTCTTTCCGAACGGCGAGGCGGTGGTCGAGATCCGCAAGTTGATGGACGTCGAGGATTTCGGTGACGGGTTCACGCCGAACGAAGAAATCGCCAAGGTGAAGTTCTAGGATCCTCGCACTCGCCGAGCATCGCAGAAGCGTAAGGTGGCGGGGCTGACGAGCCTCGTTTGCTGCGCTACCCATCAACGATACTCTTACATCATGCGACCCCTTCGGTATTCCATCAACATCACATTGGACGGGTGCTGCGATCATCGGGCAATCGTCCCGGACGAAGAGCTGCATCGTCACCACGCCGAGAACATCGAGCAAGCCGATGCCCTCCTCCTGGGCCGGGTGACCTACGAGATGATGGAAGCAGCGTGGCGGCATCCCATGCCCGCGGGAGCGATGCCTGATTGGATGGAACCCTTCGGCCGGACGATCGACGCGGCCAAGAAGTACGTCGTGTCGAGCACTCTGGACCGGGTCGATTGGAACGCGGAGCTCGTGCGCGGTGATCTGGGACAGGCCGTGCAGCAGCTCAAGCGGGAGTCGGGGAAGGGACTGTTCGTGGGAGGCGTGACGCTCCCGCTGGCGCTGGCGGAGCTGGGCTTGATCGATGAGTACGAGTTCGTGGTGCAGCCCAGGCTCGCGGGTCACGGGCCGACGTTGTTCGCGGGGCTGTCGAAGCATCTCGACTTGAGGCTGGGGAGCCGGCTGGAGTTCGGCTCAGGGGCAGTGGCGATGCGGTATGTGCCGAGAGGGTAGCCCTCGGGCGAACGTGCCGTCGACACGGAGCTTGGTCGCAGCCTCGCCGGCGCGGTATCGACGATTCGGGAGTGGGCGTACGACAACATGGATCGTATCGACAGCGCACGTCGTCGCTACGATGAAGGCTGAACACCGAGAGATTCCTCGCTGACGCTCGGAATGACAGGACGAGGCTGACGCTCGGGACGACACGATGAGCTGATACTCGGAATGACAGGACGAGCTGAACTTCGGAATCACCAGCCCTTGTCATTCCGAGGGAGCAGAGTGACCGAGGAATCTCCCCGCCGACCCGAGATTCCTCGCGCGAATCTCAGTTGCTACCGCAGCGGCGGCGTGAGCTGTACGTTCCCGACCATGACAATGCCACGTGGAGCGAGTCGGCGCGCCTTTCGGTGTGCGACCTTCCTCATCGGCGTCACAGCAGCAGCGCCGAGCGCAGCGCAACAGCGCGCTCGGCCGACGGGCGTTGCGTACACCGTCGACTTTCCCGATCCGGCGAATCACACGGCGGTGGTCACGGCACGCGTGCCGACCGAAGGGCGGGCGTCGCTCGAGCTGATGATGCCGATCTGGTCGCCGGGCTACTACAAGGTCGAGAACTACGCCGATCGCGTGCGGGACCTCGCTGCCTCGGCCCCGTCGGGTGCGATGCTCGACGTGACACACGACGCGCGCAACCGGTGGCGCATCGCGACCGGCGGCGTGTCGGTGGCGGTCGTCCGATACCGCGTCACGGCCACCGTGCAGTTCGTGACCGCCGATTGGGTCGGCGACTCGCTCATCGTGCTCAACGGCGCGCCGACGTTCGTCACCATCGCCGACACCGTGCATCGGCCGATCGATGTGACGCTCGACTTGCCGCCGGGGTGGCGATCGGCGACGTCGCTCGACACGGTGCCCGACGGCAAGCACGATCATTACCGCGCCGCCGACTACGACGAGCTGGTGGACTCGCCGATCGTCGCCGGTCGCGATCTCCGCGTCCGCACCTTCACCGTCCGCGGCAGTCGCCACACGATCGTCGATGGTGGCAACATGAAGTCGTGGGACTCCGATCGCGCGGCGCGCGACCTGGCGCGGATCGTGGGCGAGGACGTCCGCTTCTGGGGGCAGCTTCCGTACGACCACTACGTATTTCTCAATCTCTTTCGGCGGGGCGGCGGTGGGCTCGAGCACAAGAATTCGACCATGCTCACGTCGAACGCGTCGAGCGAGTCCAACCCTACTGCCTACCTCCGCTGGCTCAACTTCGTGAGCCACGAATACTTCCACGCCATGAACGTGAAGCGGCTGCGGCCGGTCGAGCTGGGGCCGTTCGACTACGAGGGCGCGCCGAAGACGCCGAGTCTGTGGATCTCCGAGGGGCTGACGACGTACTACGGCGATCTCACGGTCGTGCGATCGGGTCTCGCCGACGCGTCAGAGTTTCTGAACGACATGTCGTCGCTGATCGAGCAGCTGCAGAACACGCCCGGCCGGCTGGTGCAGACGCTCTCGCAGTCGTCGCTCGACGTCTGGAACAGCGAGAACTCGGCGGTCGGCATGGATCGCGCGACGACGGTGAGCTACTACACGAAGGGGCC
>DATCXH010001000.1:0-7887 GCA_036565925.1 Vicinamibacterales bacterium | reverse complement strand
CAAGACCCGCCCCACGTCTGCCCTGACAACGATGCCGTTGCCGAGGTGCTCGACGGCGACTGGCACGACCGCAGCGGCCAGCGGTTTCTCGTCGTCGATCGCATGTATGTGCCCGGCTATCGTCACGGCTCGATGGCGCTTGCCGATGGATTGCCACCATCGGACGGCGTCTGGCCGCGTCTGTCGCTGCTGGCCAATGGTCCGGCCAGCAACCGGTTGCTGTTCATCGATCTGGAAACCACCGGGATTGCCGGTGGCGCGGGGACGTACGCGTTCCTCGTCGGCTGTGCGTGGTTCGCCGGCGGAACGTTCAGGACGCGGCAGTTTTTTCTTTCGAGCTTTACGGCGGAGCGCGCGCTGCTGGAAGCCGTTGGTGACCTTGGTACCGAGGCGGGAACGGTGGTCACCTACAACGGCAAGTCATTCGACGTGCCGTTGATCGAGACACGCTTTGCGCTGCATCGTCTGCCGTCGCCGTTCGGCGAGATGCCGCACATCGACATGCTTCATCCGGCGCGCCGTATGTGGCGACAGGTGCAGAAAGACGCGCCCTACAGCGATCGCCAGAGAGACGTGCCTTCCTCGTGTCGATTGAGCACGCTCGAACAGCACTTGTGCGGCTATGTGCGTGAAGGTGACGTCCCCGGGTTCGAGATTCCGGCGCGCTACTTCCGTTACGTGCATGCCGGTGACCCGCGGCCGCTGGCTGCGGTGCTCGAGCACAATCGTCTCGACCTGCTCTCGCTGGCGCTGGTTACCGCACGCGCCGCGCAATTACTCGAAGACGGTCCCACTGCTGCGCGCACCGCGCGCGAAGCGCTTGGTATGGGCCGTCTCTATGAGCGCGGTGGAATGATGGCCGAAGCGAAATCCAGCTTCGCGCGAGCGATCGAGTTCCGCGATGCTGACGAAGACGTGCGCGCTGAAGCGCTGCGCGCCTACGCCCACGTCGCGCGTCGTCTACGTCAGTACGATGATGCAGCGGATGCGTGGCGGCGGGTGCTCGGCCTGACCGCGTGTCCACGGCCGATCGAGCGTGAAGCGTCACAGGCGCTCGCGGTTCATCACGAGCATCGCCGTCGCGACTTCGTGTCCGCGCGCGACTTCACGCTCCGCTTGCTGGATGTCGATGAGAATGTGACGAGGCGCCAGGCTGCTGAATACCGGCTCGCGCGACTCGATCGAAAGCTCGAGTCGCGGTCGGCGCAGCCGGCGTTGCTGTTTTAGGCGGTAGCGGTCTTCTTTGCGGCCGGCTTCTTCGCTCCAGCAGTCTTGGTCGCTGCTCTTGCAACCTTCACGGCCTTCGCGGCCGTCTTGCGCTGCTCCGACGTCTGCGTGCCGAACTTCTTCGTGAAGCGTTCGACGCGGCCTTCCGTGTCGATCAGTTTCTGCCGTCCGGTGAAGAACGGATGGCAGTTGGAGCAGATTTCGAGGTGAAGCTCGGGTTTCGTCGAGCGCGTCTTGAAGGTGTTGCCGCACGCGCAGCGAACCTCGACCTCTTTGTAGTTCGGGTGAATCCCTTCCTTCACTGTCTGCTCCTTCGGGGCTGCTAGAAAAAGGAATTATATACCACCGCCACAGCCGGACAGCTTTACCGCCCGTAACTGGTTGGCAGCAAAGGCCGGATCCATCGAGAAATCAGCCACAATCCCGACGCCAAGCTGGCGGTCATCGGGCTCGCCAGCATCCGCCGGCGACCACGTTCTTGAGACGCGCACGGCGGCCTCGAGGGTGCGCTGGCCCTCAGGAAGGGCCATCCCAATGCTCATCGATGCGTCGGAGGTGAGGTCTTCGTCGAAGATCAAGCCGCATGAGCTCGTGACAGTCACGTGAACGGGCTTGGCGGCAATGTCCGGGTGGTGGGCCCACAGGCGAATGGCCATGTAGCGCGACTTTGCCGCCCAGATGAACCGTGCCTCTTGACCGGTCCAGCGGAACTCGTTGCCCTCGGGCAAAGGCTCAGGCGGGTACGCGCCCACGACGTAGTCGCGACTCGCACGCTGCGCACGCTGGGCCGGGTGCAGAGGGCCGGCCGCGAGCACCAGATGCCCGGCCGCGTAGCCGATTGCCAGCACGGCGGCGACGACCCACGCCACACGGGATACCCGCGCGTCGGGTTCGCGCTGGAGCGCCGGGTCGGGCACGAGCCATAGCAGCCACGGCACCAGTGCGAGGAACCAGTACAGCACCAGCGGATTCTGCGTCGGCATGCCGAAGAACGACGTGACGCCGAGACCGATCAGGACGCCGCGCACGGTTGATGCCGATGCGACGTCCGGATCGCGTTCGCGGCCAGCGATCACGCGCCACGCGACGAGTACTGAGAATGCGAGGATCAGCGCGCCTCCGAACACGCCAAGCTCGGCGATCTGGTGACGCCACCAGTTCTGCGCGTTGTCGGGAGGCAGCGCGTCATTGAGTAACGCGCGGGCGTAATCGGGCGCGATGATGCGATAACTGCCCGTCCCAACCCCGGCGAGCGGATGCTCGCGCGTCATCTGCAGCGCGATCGGGCCGTAGCCGCCACGAATCCAGAGCTCCTTGAGTCCAGCCCGTCCCAAGGGGATGTCGAGTGCACGCTCGATTGGACTCGCCGCGGGTGTCAGCATCACGATCGCCAGCACGGCGAGCAGCCCTGCTGGAATCCACATCGCGACGCGTGTCATCGGCGAAGACGAGACTCGCCGCTCGCGCCATAGACCAAAGACGAGAGCGGCCGTGCCGATCGCGCCGCAAAGCAACGCGGTCCTCGAGCCCGAGAGCCACATCCCCGCAAGGTTGATCGCGAATACGGTGACCGCGGCCGCCGGTGCGTGCGGAGCGAGCGCCCGCACACCGAGGAAGCCGATCGGCGCGGCAAGCGCCGCGCACGCACCGTAGGAATTGGCATCGAGCATCGTTCCAGTCGCGCGTCGCAGCGACGCCCAGAACTCAGTACTGAGCAGACTGATATCGATCGTTCCCTGCACGATGGCGACGACGCTCGCGACTGTCGCGCCGGCCCATAGGCCGTTCAGCATGATGGGTGACCGCACTTCCACAGTCTTCTCACGCGCCCGTTCGAACCAGAGCGCGCCGATCAACTGCGCGAGCACGACATAGAGAATCCAGACGGCAGCCTGCGGCGCCGGCATCAGCGACCACGAGTTGATCGCGCCGGCATCATGAAATCCGGACAGGCGGAAACCGATCTCGCGAGCGACGAGCACGGGCCACGACAGCGACAGCGCAAGCGTCCAGCCACCAATCAGCACGTTCCACGGAAACGGCAGCGTCCACCGAGACCACTGCATGGTTCGCAGCAGCGAACCGGCAAGACCAGCCATCCACACCATGTCGAGGACCGGTCCTTCGCGACCGGCCACCAGGCGCAGGAACGCCGGAGAGACCGCGGCGGCGAACAGCCAGAGGACAGGCTGCCCGGCCGGTGCGGCAATGCGAAACGGCAGTACGAAGGGAAACCAGCCGGCGGCGAGTGCGACGACGGTCAGGCCACGCAGGAGCCAGGTCGCGTCGGGATGGACGACGAGCATCAACGCCAGAATCAGCAGGACTGACGTTGTCGCTGCGATCTTGCTGGCGTATTCGAGAGGGGAGGACCCGTAGGGCGGACGCATCCGTCGCCCCTACTCTCTAGTTTCCGAAGCGATGTTTCAAGAGGACCCACAGCGCGACGATGCCGTCGCGCCAGCTGATTTTCTTGCCCTCTTCGTAGGTGCGCCCGTCGTAGCTGATGGGCACCTCGTAGACACGGTAGTGGCGCTTGAAGATCTTGGCGGTGATTTCCGGCTCGATGCCGAAGCCGTTTGACTCGAGGTTGAGTCCGTGCAGGACTTCACTCCTCATGACCTTGTAGCAGGTCTCCATGTCCGTCAGCATCGTGTTGTAGAGCACGTTGGTGAGCAGCGTCAGGACGCGGTTGCCGAGGTAGTGCGTGAACAGAAACACGCGATGGCGGCCGAGGAACCGCGAGCCGTAGACGACGTCAGCGCGCCCTTCGATGATGAGTGCGGCGAGTTCGGGAAGTTCCTCGGGGGAGTATTCGAGGTCGGCGTCCTGAATGGCCACCATGTTGCCGGTGACGGCAGAGAATCCACGCCGCAACGCGGCCCCCTTGCCCTGATTGCGCTCCTGTAACAGCAGCGTGAAACCGAGCTCGCGCTGCATCTCCTGCAAGTGTTCGCGAGTGCCGTCTCTCGAGCAATCGTCAACGACGATCAGCTCGACATCGAGCGGAATCGCGAGCACACGAGGAATGATCTCGTCGATCGTGGCCATCTCATTGAAGACGGGCATCACGACCGAGAGACGAGGCGACGACAGCCTCGTCCTGGCGCCGTGCTTTCGGAGCTGAATTGGGGCTGGGGTCTCCGCCGAGACCGCCATTAGCTCTTGCCTGCCGCCATTGCTGCCAGGAACTCCGCGTTCGTCTTGGTCTTGCTCATCTTGGATAGCAGCAACTCCATCGCCTCACTTGGCGACAGCGGCGTCAGCACCTTCCGCAGCACCCACACGCGATTGAGCTCTTCTTTTGGAAGAAGCAACTCCTCCTTGCGCGTGCCGCTCTTGGTGATGTCGATGGACGGGAATACTCGGCGATCGGTCAGCTTGCGGTCAAGATGGATCTCCGAGTTGCCGGTGCCCTTGAACTCTTCGAAGATGACTTCGTCCATGCGCGAGCCAGTGTCGACGAGCGCGGTGGCGACAATCGTCAGCGAGCCGCCCTCTTCGATGTTGCGCGCCGCACCGAAGAAGCGCTTCGGACGCTGCAACGCATTGCTGTCCACGCCGCCTGACAGCACCTTGCCCGAGGCCGGGACGATGGTGTTGTAGGCGCGGGCGAGACGGGTGATCGAGTCGAGCAGGATGACCACGTCCTTCTTGTGCTCGACGAGGCGCTTGGCCTTTTCGATCACCATCTCGGCGACTTGCACGTGGCGCTGCGCCGGTTCGTCGAACGTCGACGAAATCACCTCGCCGCGCACCGAGCGCTGCATGTCGGTGACTTCTTCCGGCCGCTCGTCGATGAGCAGGACGATCAGGTACACCTCGGGGTGATTCTTGGTAATGCTGTTGGCAATGCTTTGCAGCAGCATCGTCTTACCGGTGCGGGGCGGCGCCACGATCAAACCGCGCTGGCCCTTGCCGAGTGGTGTCAGGAGATCCATGACACGGCCCGACAGATTCTCCGTGTCGGTCTCGAGATTGACCTTCTGCTGCGGGTAGAGCGGCGTGAGGTTCTCGAAGAAGATCTTCTCCTTCGTCTTCTCGGGCGGCTCGAAGTTGATCGCTTCGACCTTGATCAGCGCGAAGTAGCGCTCGCCGTCTTTCGGCGGCCGGATGACGCCGGACACCGTGTCGCCGGTGTGGAGATCGAACTTCCTGATCTGCGACGGCGAGACGTAGATGTCATCGGGACCGGGAAGGTAGTTGTAATCGGGAGCACGCAGGAAACCGAAGCCGTCGGGGAGAGTCTCGAGCACGCCTTCCGAGAAGACGTTGCCGCTCTTCTCGGCGCGCACGCGGAGGATCTCGAAGATCAGCTCCTGTTTGCGCATGCCGGTGGCGCCGGCGATATCGAGATCTTTGGCGATCTTGGTCAGCGCGGCGATGCTCATTTCCTTCATCGCCGACAGCGAGATCGTCTGGGCCGGAGCGGCGGGCTGAGCGGGTTGGGCAGGCGCCGCGGCGGCCGTCTCTTTCTTCTCCGGCTTCTCCGGCTTTTCAGCTTTTTCGGGGGGAGCGGTGGCTACGCCGCCGTTCGGTTTGGCAGGCTTGCGATCATCTTCCACAGGTCATCCAGTCCTTCGCCTGTGAGCGCTGAGACCAGCGCCACCGGCATATCAAACAACGTTTCGAATTCACGAACATGACGCGCGCGATCTGCGCGAGTCAGCTTGTCAGCCTTCGTCGCCACGACCCTCCGCGCAAAGGGCTGCGACCGAATCCATTCCCAGGCATCCATATCCGAGGCCAATCCGGGATGGCGCGAATCAACGAGCAGGATCACCGCCCGTTCACCCGGCCGTCCGAAATACGCCTCCGTCAATGCGTTGAATTCCGCTGCGGCAGCATCGCGCCCTCTTTGTCCCGAGGTGCCCTTGGTGGCGCGCGCGTACCCGTAGCCCGGCAAATCAACCAGATATCGCGGATCTGAGGATCCTCGCTGCACCCGGTAGACGTTGACGAGCCGCGTTTTGCCAGGCGCGCCGCTCGTACGTGCGACCGGTCGCCGAACCAACGCGTTGATCAGGCTCGATTTGCCCACATTCGATCGCCCCACGAGAGCGATCTCAGGCAGCCGGTCGCGCGGGAAATCACGCGCATTCGTCGCACTGGTGATGAATTCAGCGGTTATCTGCACCGCGATTGGCTCTGGCCTCTAAGGCTTTGGCTCTGGACCCCGCGCCTGGTTTCGATCGCGTGTTCGCGTCCAAAGCCGAAAGCCCAAGGCCCAAAGCCTGAATCACGATCTCAGTGCGGGCGAGTATCTCCGGCTGGTTCCGTCACTTCGGCGACGACAGGCGTCGCCGGGATACGCGCCGGCAACGGCTCGGCCAGCGCAATCTTCAACACCTCGTCCATCGTCGACACCATGTGGATGTCCAGGCTGTCGAGCACGTTCTTGGGGATATCGGCGAGATCCTTCTCGTTATCACGCGGCAGGACGATGTTCGTCACACCGGCGCGATGCGCGGCCAGGACCTTTTCCTTCACCCCACCGATCGGGAGCACCTTGCCCCGTAACGTGATTTCGCCGGTCATGGCGACATCGCGGCGCGTCGGGATCTTGGTGAGCGCCGAGACCAGCGTGGTCGCCATCGTGATGCCCGCCGACGGGCCGTCCTTCGGAATGGCGCCCTCGGGCACGTGAACGTGAATGTCGATCTTCGAGTGGAAGTCCTCGGGCAGATTCAGATCGGAGGCCTTGGAGCGCACGTAGCTGAGCGCCGCCTGCGCCGACTCCTGCATCACGTCGCCCAGCTTGCCGGTGAGCGTGAGCTTGCCCTTGCCCGCCATCAGCGTGGCTTCGCTGACGAGCAGCTCGCCGCCGACCTCGGTCCAGGCGAGACCCGTGGCGATGCCGACCTCATTCTGTTCTTCCGCCATGCTCGGACGGAAGCGCGGCACGCCGAGATGCTCGGTGACCTTGTCGCTGGCGACTTCTTCCTTGTATTCCTTGCCTTCGACGACCACTTTGCGCGCGACCTTGCGGCAAATCGACGAGATCTCGCGCTCGAGATTGCGGACGCCGGCCTCGCGGGTGTAGCGCTGGATGATCGTCTGGATCGCATCGTCCTTGATGACGATGTTGTCCGCGGTCAGGCCGGCGCCTTCGATCGCCTTCGGCGCGAGGAAGCGCTTGGCGATCTCGATCTTCTCCTGCTCGGTGTAGCCGGCGAGCTGCAAGACTTCCATGCGATCGCGCAGTGCCTGCGGGATCGTGTGCAGCACGTTGGCGGTGCAGATGAACATCACGTTCGACAGGTCGTACTCGACGTCCAGATAGTGATCGAGGAACGTGTTGTTCTGCTCCGGGTCGAGCACTTCGAGCAGCGCCGCCGACGGGTCACCGCGGAAGTCCATCGACATCTTGTCGATCTCGTCGAGCAGGAACACCGGGTTTTGCGTGCCGGCCTTTTTCATCATCTGGATGATTTGACCGGGGAACGCACCGATATACGTCCGACGATGGCCGCGGATTTCAGCCTCGTCACGCACGCCGCCGAGCGACAGCCGCACGAACTTGCGGTTCATGGCGCGGGCGATCGACTTGGCCAGCGAGGTCTTGCCAACTCCGGGAGGTCCGGAAAAGGTCAGGATCGTCGCCTTCGGCTTCTTCACTAGTGAGCGCACGGCGAGGAACTCGAGGATGCGGTCCTTGAT
>DATCXH010000955.1:0-2640 GCA_036565925.1 Vicinamibacterales bacterium | reverse complement strand
TGCTGCGGCGCGTGGATCGCGTCAGCCTCGTCGCCTGGTCACTTGGTGGCCCGCGAGCTGGCGGCTATGCGGCACAGAATCCGTCGAAGGTAAATCGCCTCGTCATACTGGCCCCGGCGTACAACGCGAAGAGCGCACCGGAAGCCCCGAAGCTTCCCGTGGAAGGAACGACGTTCAACACGCAGTCGCGTGCTGAGTTCGATGCCAACTGGGATCGGCAGGTGGGCTGTCCCGATCAGTACGAGCGGACGGTCAGTGATGCGGTCTGGTCTGCGATGGTCGAGTCCGACACCGTTGGCGCGACGTGGGGGCCTGGTGTCCGCCGCGCGCCGCAGACGACCACGTGGGGGTGGAACCAGGCGACCGTCGCGAAGACGATGACGCCAACGTTGATGGTGGCCGGCATTCACGACAAGCAGGTGCCGCCCGAACGTGTCCGTCAGCTCTATACGGATCTCGGAGCACCGCAGAAAGTGTTCATCGATCTCGGCTGCTCGTCGCACAACGCGATGTGGGAGAAGAACCATCTCGTGCTGTTCCGTGCGTCGCGCGAATGGCTCGAGAGCGGGACGGTGAACGGCGCCAAAGACGGCATGCTGCGGCTGGGTTACTAATCGTTGTGATCGTCAAAGGGCGAGAGGTCCGCAGGGCGGACTACCCGATAGACCATCTGTTCGTCGATCGCTGGTCGCCGCGGGCGATGTCGGGCGACCCGATCGGCGAGGCTGAGTTGTTCGTGCTGTTCGAGGCGGCGCGGTGGGCGCCTTCGGCAGGTAACACGCATCCCTGGCGCATCCTCTACGCGCATCGCGACACCGAACAGTGGCCGCTGTTTTTCGATCTGCTCGTCGAGCGGAACAAGGTGTGGTGCGTGCGGGCATCGGCGCTCCTGCTGTTCATCTCGCGGACGACGAACGAGCAGACCGGCAAGCCGCTGGTCACGCACACGTATGACACCGGGGCGGCGTGGGAGAACCTGGCACTGCAGGGCACGCTGAGTGGTCTGGTCGTTCACGGCATGGCGGGATTCGACTACGCACGGGCGCGCACGGTGCTGGGCATTCCCGACGATTTCACCGTCGAAGCAATGGCGGCCGTCGGCAAACCGGGACGCAGGGAAGATCTGCCCGAGGATTTTCAGGCGCGTGAGTTGCCCAATACGCGGAAGCCGCTCAGCGAGTTGGTGTTTCAAGGACGCTATCGTGGGTAGGACGGAGCGATCTATGCGTTGTCTCATGCTCAGTGCAGCAGTCGCCCTCGCGCTCACGGGCGTCGTGGCCGGTGAGCAGGCTCATCACGTCGTGCTGCGTTCGCCGGAGGTCACCGGGCCGGTTCCGAACACGACGCCGCTCCGGCATCAGGATCACGGCTATCCATACAACGCCACCCCTGTTGACCTGGCGAAACAGGGCTATGTCGAAGAGGAGTTCTTCCTCTCCGGCGTGGCCAATCGCTACAACACGCCGTCGGGCGAGCGTGGCAACGTCATTGACGTCGATCATTCGTACACCACGCGCATCGTCGTTCGCCGCCCGCGGCAGGCGGCGCGGTTCAATGGCACGGCGATCGTCGAGTGGTACAACGTGTCGCAAGGGCACGACGGCGAGTACGAATGGCTGCAGTCCTATGCGCACCTGATTCGCTCCGGCTATGCCTGGATCGGCGTGTCGGCACAGGCAGTCGGTGTGAACGCGCTGAAGGAATGGAGCCCGATGCGCTACAGCAGCCTCGATGTCTCGCGCGGCGGCACGATCATCGGCGACGCGCTGTCCTACGACGTCTTCAGCGCCGCGGCGCTGGCGATTCGCGGCAAGGCCAATCGCGACGTGATGGGCGGATTGAAAGCGCAGCGTCTGATCGCGACCGGTCATTCGCAGTCCGCAGGACGTCTCTACAACTACTTCCACTCCGTGCACCCGTTGACGTCGAAGCTGTTCGACGCGGTGCTGCTGCACGGCGGCGGGGGACGCGTCAGCCAGGATCTCAACGTCAAGGTGTTCAAGTATCTCGACGAGAGCGACGTGATCGGTCAGGCCAACGCCCGCGTTCCCGATTCGAATGGCTATCGCCAATGGGAAGTGGCGGGCACGTCGCATCTCGACGCGCAGTTCTCACGATCGATGGCGGCGCTCGGCTTGCGCGTCTCGGGCATGCGTCCGGTTGAGGGTTCGCCGGCGATCAGCGGGCCATCGATCAGCGGCGGCGACAAAGGCAACGGCGCGGCTGGAAATGGATCGGGTATCGAGAACGAAGGTGTGAACGGTGGATGCGCGCAGCCGCCATTCAGCCGAGTGCCGACGTACCACGTGCTCGACGCGGCGTTCGACGCGATACACCGCTGGCTGGCGGACGGTGTCGCCCCGCCTACGGCACCACCGATCGAGCTCAAGCAACTGCCGCCTTCCAATCTGCCGCCTGCACCGGATGCCGGTCGCGGTCGGGGCGGACCGCCCGGACCGCGTTGGGAGATCGTTCGCGACGACATGGGTCTCGCCCGCGGCGGGATTCGCCTCGCAGCGATGGCGGTGCCGATCGCGAAGAACACAGGCGATAACGTCGGCAGCGTGGGCGCGGCCGCGGCGGGCGGCGGCGAGAGAAACTGTCGGTTGATGGGATCGTGGGAGCCGCTCGACGGCGCCC
>DATCXH010000948.1:0-3895 GCA_036565925.1 Vicinamibacterales bacterium | reverse complement strand
TAGAGGCGCTCCATCTCCATGTGCTGGCGGATCTCTTCGGGAGTCATGTTCGCCTTCTTGCGCGCGGCGAGCTTCTCTTCACGCGCGTTCTTGGCGATGCCGAGCTCGTCGAGATCGGTCTGCTTGCCGGCTTCGACCGCTTCGGCGTTGAGCACCAGCGAGTGGTCCTTGCTCGAGAGCGGCACGGCCTTGTTGCCGGCGAAGATTTCGTGCCGGCCGTGCTCCTCGTACCACTTGGTGAGCGTCGCCGTCATGTGCATCTTCTCGAGGATGTTCCGCCAGCCGATGCCGGTGTTGTAGGCGCAGAAGGAAATCTCACCCTGCTGTGTGCCGTAGGGGATGATGCACATCTCCGTGCGGCGGAAGTCGTAGTTGAAGAGATCCTGGAACCACATGCCGGCAATGAACAGGAAGTTCCAGCGGTCTGACCGGCGCTTCGCGATGTCGTCCATCGTCCGATCGCCGGTGACCTTGCCGTAGTCCTTGCCGGTGGCGCCGAAGGTCTTATCGAACTTCTTCATCAGGTCCATGATGCGGAAGTGCGTCGGCGCCTTGAACGGATCGTAGTTGCGCATCAACGCCAGCGCCATGCCGGCGACCGAGAGGAACCTGCCGCGTGCGGCGTCGTTCACTTTCGCAACGTCCTTGGCCAGACGATCGGCGTTGAGGAACGCGGTGACAGGGACCGCTTCCTTTGTTTCCTTGTCGATCATCACCGCCATGCCGATGCCGCAGTTCGGGTGGCAACCACAGGTGAGCTGACCCCACTCGCGATCCGGGCCGTGCACGACGTCAGCCCAGTCGGTGAACGTGGACATGAACGAAATCGGGAACCAGTCGCGCGTCGGCTCGCCGATGCCGACCTGATTCTTTACGTCGTGCGCGAGATGCGATAGCGTGTAGCGCTGCGCGGCGCGGCGTTCCGGCGTGACTTCCTCGTCTCGTCCAGTGAACGAGACAGGCTGGAATGAGAGGAAGTTGATGCGCTTCGGGTTGTCGAGCGCGAACTCGATGACGCGGCCGACCTGCTCGTTGTTGACGCCATTGACGATCGTGATCACCGGCACGATGTCCACGCCGGCCTGATACAAGTTCTCGATCGCGCGCAGCTTGACGTCGAAGAGATTCCCGACGCGGCGATGTGAGTTGGCAGCGTTGCCGATGCCGTCGAACTGCAGATACGCGTAGCGGAGACCGGCTTCGGCTGCGGCCTTGGCGAACTCAGGGCTCTTGGCGAACTCGATCCCGTTGGTCGCCGCCTGCACGCTGTTGTAGCCAACTTTGCGCGAGTAGCGAATCGCATCCAGGAAGTACGGTGACATGGTCGGCTCGCCGCCCGAGAACTGCACCGACATCTGGCGGCGCGGCTTGATGGTGATCGCGTTGTCGAGGATCTGCTTGATGTCGTCCCAGGTCAGTTCATGGACGAATCCGACCTGGTTTGCATCCATGAAACATGGATCGCACATCATGTTGCAGCGGTTGGTGAGGTCGACGGTGAGGACCGAACCGCGCCCATGCAGGACGGTCGAGCTGCCGTGATTATGAAGCGTCTCGTCGTTGTGAGCGCGGATATCGCGACCGGGGAACACCTCTTCGAGGTGCTTGAAGAACGCCGGGTCGATGGCCATCACGTCTTCGTAGTGGCCATGGATCGGGCAGTCCTTCACCATGACGATCTTGCCGTCCTTCTCGAGGATGGTGGCTTTGATCTCGCCGACCTTTTCGTTGAGAAGGATGCTGACGTCTTTCTTGCCGTCGAGAATCGCCTGACGCGCTTCACGCGTGCAGTCGGGGCAGAGCGAGTCGGTCTCGCGCGGCCACCCGAGCGGCGGCTTGGTTTTCTGATACGACTTCAGGAGGGGCTTGTCCGACCAGCGCGGAATGAACGAGGGGTTCTGCTTGATCTTGTTGGCGGTGGAAAACACCTGCCAAATGCCATTCGCGGTGATGGCCAGTCCCTTCTCGACGTACTTCATCGGCGCATGCATGCAGTCGTTCTCCCGGTGCTAGACGGTCAAAACCCGAGCTGCAGGGCCCTGCGTTCTCATGCCGGTCCGTACGGATCAGCTCGGGCCTCAGGCTCGGGTCGGTAATCTCGACCATCCTAGCGGCCAAACCGTGAAAAATCAGGCTATTTCCAGTGAATTGGCAAATCCGGGCGTCGGGTGGGCAGGGGAAGGGTGCGGTGGCCGCGCCGGACGGGGGGCGGACCGTGAGGTGACCGGTGCTGAGCGGGGTAACTCACGGCCGCATTGGAGGTTCGTTCCTCTCCCATTAGCAGATCAGATTAAATCCTCCAGATCATTGTATTTCCCTCATGCTCGCCAGATCGGCACAATGTGGCGACCATGTTCACGTCGGGGACTCGCTCTACACCTCCTGCGCAAGGCCTGCCTCGCCGATGCCCCCCGGCGAAGGCGGGTCTGTACGATCCGCACGCTGAGCACGACGCCTGCGGCGTCGGGTTCGTCGTACATATCAAGGGTCAGCGCTCGCACGACATCGTCCGCAAAGCGCTGCAGGTGCTCATCAATCTCGAACATCGCGGCGCGTGTGGCTGCGAGGCAAACACCGGAGACGGCGCCGGCATTCTCATTCAGATGCCGGATGCGTTCCTCCGCAAGTCGGTGTCGTTCACGCTGCCGTCGGAAGGCAGCTATGGCGCCGGGCTTGTGTTCCTGCCGCATGAGGAATCCGATCGCGAACGCATCAAAGATCTGATCGCGCGGATCACGAGTGAAGAGGGTCAGCACCTGCTTGGCTGGCGTGAGGTGCCGAGCGACAACAGCCTGATCGGCGACAGCGCCAAAGCGACGCAGCCGGTCTTCGAACAGGTCTTCATCGGCGCCTCGTTCGACACCGCGACAGACGAGGGACACGCGCGCTTCGAGCGCAAGCTGTACGTGATTCGCAAGCGCATCGAGCACGCCGTCGATGGCTTGAAGATCAACGCGCTGTCGCGTCGTTTCTTCTACATCGTCAGCCTGTCATCGCAGCGGCTGATTTACAAAGGGATGCTGCAGGCGAAGCAGTTGCAGCCGATGTTCCCGGATCTCTCAGACGAGGATCTGCAGTCGGCACTCGCGCTCGTTCACCAGCGGTTCAGCACCAACACGTTCCCGTCATGGCCGCTGGCGCATCCCTACCGGCTGGTCGCGCACAACGGCGAGATCAACACGCTGCGCGGCAACATCAACTGGATGCGCGCGCGCGAAGGCCTGCTCCAGAGCGATCTGTTCGGCGACGACCTGGCCAAGCTCCTGCCGATTATTCGCGAAGGCGGAAGCGACACGGCGACGTTCGACAACGTCCTCGAGCTGTTGATGATGGCCGGCCGCTCGCTGCCGCACGCGCTGTTGATGATGATCCCGGAGCCATGGAGCAATCACGAGTCGATGAGCCCGGAGCGCAAGGCGTTCTACCATTACCACGCCTCGCTCATGGAGCCGTGGGACGGTCCCGCCTCGATTGCGTTCACGGATGGCCGGATGATCGGCGCGGTGTTGGATCGCAACGGCCTGCGTCCATCGCGCTACTACGTGACCAAGGACAACCTGGTCATCATGGCCTCCGAGGTCGGCGTGCTCGACGTGCCGCCCCAGGACGTGGTGGTCAAAGGGCGGCTCAACCCGGGCAAGATCTTCCTCGTTGATACGGTCCAGGGCCGCATCGTTGACGATGAAGAGATCAAGCGTGAGCTGGCGGCGCAGCATCCGTATCAGGAGTGGCTCGACCGTCATCTGATCGATATCAACGATCTGCCGCCGGCGCGCGCCGAGGCGCCCGAGCACGAGACGGTCTTCAAGCGGCAGCAGGCATTTGGCTATACGCAGGAGGATCTCCGCTTCCTGATCGCGCCGATGGCGATGGCCGGCGAAGAGCCGGTTGGCTC
>DATCXH010000947.1:0-4013 GCA_036565925.1 Vicinamibacterales bacterium | reverse complement strand
GTCGGTGTCGCTCTCCGATCTGTTTTCCCGTCGCCGTAAGGAACCCGCCGATTCCGATGCCGGTACATCGGATGCCCCCGTACATCCGACGAAGGTCCTTGCCCGATTCGTGGCGAGTCTCAGTGCGCGGACACAGCCCGTACTGCTCGATCTCGGCCCTGTGGTCGGGTCGAACGTGAGCTTCTTCGGTGAGCAGCTCGGCTGCAAGATCATCGTCGAGGACTTGTCCAAGGACATCGATCGGCACGTTCGTGAAGGCAAGCTCGAAGATCTCCCGGCGACCTTATCGAAGCGATTCCCGCACGAGTCCGCCAGCATCGACGGCATTCTGTGCTGGGACGTCTTCGACTATCTGGATAAGAACTCCGCCAAGAAACTCGCCGAGCAGTTGACGCGCATCCTGAAACCGGAAGGCGTGCTGCTGGCATTCTTCGTCACCGCGGAGCCGCAGCCTGGTGCGCGGCCGGAATACACGCGGCACGTCGTCATCGATCCGAACCATCTTCAGCATCGCCCCTACGCGGCGGCGCGCGGCAAACAGCGCCCGATGCCGAACCGCGATATCCAGCGCATGTTCGAAGAACTGCGCGTCACCGAACAGTTCCTGCTCAAGAGCAACCTTCGCGAAGTACTGTTCAGGAAGCCTGCCGGGGCGACTCCCGCGACTCCGCCGGCCACTCGGTGATGCTGAACTTCGAGCTGACCGACGAGCAGACTCTTCTCGAACAATCAGTCCGCGAATGGGGTGCCCGCGAGGTCGCGCCGCGCATTCGCGAGTTGGATCGCGCGCATAAGTTCGATCGCGGCATTCTGCCGCAGATGGCCGAACTGGGTTTGCTGGGTATCTCGGTACCTGCCAACTACGGCGGCGCCGGAATGGACTATGTCTGTCTGGGGCTGGCGAGTGAAGAGTTGGAGTACGTCGACACGTCGCTGCGCGTGATCATGTCCGTACACGTCGGCTTGAATTCGCTGACCCTGCTCGCGTGGGGCACCGAGGACCAGAAGCAGCGCTATCTGGTTCCGCAGGCACAGGGCAAGCAGATCGCCACCTTCGGCCTGACCGAACCGTCTGCGGGCAGCGACGCTCGCGGCATTCAGACGGTGGCGATCAAGAAAGGTGATCGGTATCTGCTCACCGGCGAGAAGATGTGGATCTCCCTCGCCGATGTCGCCGACAACTTCCTCGTGTTCGCGTGGAGCGATCTGGAAAAGAAAAAGCAGCGCGATCCGTCGGGGATGAGCGCGTTCATCGTGGAGCGGACTGCCAAAGGATTCTCGAGCGGCACCCTGACAGAGAAGTGGGGCATCCTGGCCGGCAATACCGGGTTCTTCAAGATGGAAGACGTCGAGGTGCCGGCGGAGAATCTTGTCGGCAGGGACGGCGAGGGGTTCAAGATCGCCATGTTCGCTCTCGACCAAGGTCGCTACACCGTGGCGGCCGGGGCCACGGGCCTCATCCGAGCGTGTCGCGACGCCAGTGTGAAGTACGCGAAAGAGCGCAAGACCTTCGGCGTCGAGATTGGCTCGCACCAGCTCGTCAAAGAGCTGATCGCGCAGATGGAATCCGACTATCAAGCGTCGCGCCTGCTGTGGACGCGAGCCGGGTGGCTCAAGAACGAAGGTCGCCGCAACACACGCGAAACCGGTCTGGCGAAATGGTTCTCGACGGTCGCGTCAGAGCGAGCCGCCGGTGACGCCGTGCAGATTCACGGTGCGAACGGCTACTCAGATGAGTACCCTGTGGGCCGCTTCTATCGGAATTGCAAAGGCGCTGTGATCTACGAAGGCACCCGAGAGATTCACAAGATCATGCAGGCGGATTACCTGCTCGGCTACCGGACGGACAAGCCGACGCGGTGCGAACTGCCGGCGTGGAGACAAGATGGCAACTAAGACAGTGACCAATCGGGATCAGGAAACGAACGCTTCGGCCGACGACCTCTCACTCGACTTCCTGCGCGTCGTCGAGCGTGCGGCGATTGCCTGCGCGCACACGATGGGACAGGGCGACCGTCACAAGTCCGATCAGGTCGCTGTCGAAGCCATGCGCAGCGAGATGGACTCGGTCCCGATTGACGGCACCATCGTGATCGGAGAAGGCGAGCGTGACGAGGCGCCGATGCTGTACATCGGCGAGAAAGTCGGGATGGCGGTGCGCGGCGAGAGCGGGCGCCGATATCCAGAAGTGGATATCTCCGTCGATCCACTCGAGGGCACCAATCTGTGTGCGACCGGCGCCCCCAACGCGCTGGCGGTGCTGGCCGCGTCGGAGAAGGGCGGCCTCCTCCACGCGCCGGACATCTACATGGAGAAGCTCATCGTCGGCCCGAGCTCCCGTGACGTCGTCGACCTCGATGCGCCGGTGCGCTTCAACCTGCGCGCCATCGCCCAGGCGCTCGGGCGTCGCGTGCAGGACCTGGTCGTGATCGTGCTCGACCGTCCACGTCACGCACAGCTGATTGAGGAGATTCGCACGACCGGCGCGCGCATTCGTCTCATTGGCGATGGCGACCTGTCGGCCGGCATCACCGCCGCGGTCCTCGGCAGCGGCGTGCACGCGGTGATGGGCACCGGCGGCGCACCCGAAGGTGTGATCACGGCGGCGGCGATGCGCTGCCTCGGTGGAGAGATCTTCGCCCGGCTGGTCGTGAGCACGCCGGAGCACGAACAGCGCTGCCGCGCGATGGGCATCACGGATTTCAAGAAGGTCTATCGCTCAAAGGATCTGGCCTCAGGTCACAACATCGTCTTCGCTGCGACGGGCGTCACCGACGGCGCGATTATGAAAGGCGTTCGCTTCTTCGGCGACGGCGTCCGCACGACGTCGCTGGTCATGCAGACGCACCCACATCGCATCCGCTTCATCGACAGCATCCATGTGAAGCCAGGCAAGGACGGTCACATCGGAAATATTCGATTCTGATCGGTTCCAGAGGTTGCCAAGGTTCCGTGGGTTCCGAAGGTTCTCCGGGTTCGCACCGTTCCGGGAATCCGAACTGGCGACGTAATCAGATCGCCGTCGTCGCTGCCACGTTCGTCGGCTTCACCGGCTTCACGCTGGTGATGCCGTTTCTCTCACGCTACATCCAGGAACTCGGCGTCACTGATACCGGAGAGGTCGCGCTCTGGACCGGTATCACGCTCGGCATCACACCGGGCGTTGTCGCGATCTGCGCACCGCTGTGGGGACGCGTCGCCGATCGCTTCGGCAATAAGCTGCTGGTGCAGCGCTCCCTTTTCAGCTGCGTCATCGTCATGGCGCTGATGGCCAAGGCCACTGAGCCATGGCACCTCTTCGCGCTCCGTGCCGTGCAGGGGTTGCTCGCCGGCTACGGCTCATTGACATTGACTATGGCCGCGAGATCGGCGCCAGCCGAGCACATGGCGGCGGCAATCGGTGCGGTGCAGACCGCGCAACGCTTCGGTCCAGCGATTGGTCCGGCGATCGGCGGTGTGCTCGCATCCGCCGTTGGCTTGCGCAACGCATTCCTCGTCTCATCGCTGGTCTATGTGATCGCGTTCGTCATGCTGACGGTGATGTACAAGGAGCGACGGGACGAACTCGTCGAGCGTCCCGCGACAGAGGAGCGTGTGAGCTTTTCAAACGTGCTGGCGTTCGAGAACTTCCTGTTGCTGATGTTGGTGATCTTTGCCTTGCAGGTCGTGGACCGCAGCTTCGGACCGCTGCTGCTCCTGCATGTCACGCATATCGGATACGGACCGGGACGCGCGGAGGTGCTCGTCGGCGTACTTTTCTCCGCACTTGCGCTGGCAGCGGTCGTTGGCCATCAGCTCGCTGCGGTAGTGCTACGTCGCACGACGGCGCGCGCGGTGATCGTTGTGGCGTTGCTCGGGGCCGCGATGGCGCTCTTGCTGTTCACGGCGGTGCAGTCTGCGGTGCTGATGCTCGTGGCAATAGCGGCGTTTGGTGTCGCCGCGGGGACGGCCCTGACGACCGCGTTCACCGCGGCTGGATCGGTGGTGCCACGTCACGCTCACGGCGTTGGCTT
>DATCXH010000406.1:0-3529 GCA_036565925.1 Vicinamibacterales bacterium | reverse complement strand
AGATGATGCCGCTCGGCGCCACCTCGTGGAGGAAGTCGTGCATCATCTCCTCGACCCGGCCGATGCGATAGAACGCGATGACGCGATGGTCTTCGGACGACAGTGCCCAGATATCCTGCTTCGCGGTTTGACGAACAACCTCGGGCACCGGCGACGGGCGCTCGGCGTCGAGCATCTCGAGCGAGAGGCGCAACGGGGCCTCGGTGGGCAGCGAGACGTTCGACGACAACTGCCGAAGCCGCGTCATGAATTCCAGTCGCGTCGGTGCCGCCATCGGTCGCGAGTAATCATTCAAGCGCGCGGCGATGGCGTCCACCATCGCCTTGCGAGCATCGCTCTTCGCTGCCGAGGCGGTGACCAACTGCTGCTCGATTGTTTCCGTCACGCGATCCTGCTGAGCCGTGCGAGTCGGGTACTCGACCGCGCCGTCCGCGGTCAGCAGGATGACGCCCTCGGCACGCTCGCTCGTGATCAGTCGGTGGAAGCGCTCCTCCGGAGTACCGGGCTCGGCATTCAGACTCGTCGCGTGTGCGCGCCAAATCGGATCGAGCCGCGACCGCACCAGACGCAGTTGACCTCGGTAGGCCTCGAGGACGCGCTGGTGCGATGCCGACGACTCGCGGGTCAGCGCCTCGTTCATGAACCACAGCACGCAGGCCGCAGGCAACACGGTGAGCAGCGCGAGCAGGACGAAGAGCCATGCACTGCCGTCGAACCCGATAGTGCCTTCCGGCCGTACGCGGGGCGTTCGAAGCGTAATCGCCACCTCGACCGATGAGTCTGTCAGTCCTCTGCCGGCATTGCAATCCGACGATACAACGTGCGTGTTACCGGCCTGTGACCGCACGTCTCGGTGGTGCGGCCGCGAATTGTCTTGTGTCTCGTACCCGCTGCGCCCATACTGTAAGTCCACTGCTTTCCTGAGTACTGGTTCTTCCGCAGTTCCGCCTGAGCGGTCAGCCCTCATCAAAGCCCGTTCTGAAAGTTGGGCTCCATATGTCCGCCAAGCTCCACGTCGGTGGGCTCTCGGCTGTCTGCGTGGTCGTCTGCGTATGGACGGCGTCAGCCGCCGAGTTCTCACGCTATCGCGAATTCGATCTCGGGAGTTCGGTGGCCGCCGTCACAGCCGTGACCCGGACCGCTGACCGCGATCTGAAAACCATTCACACCCGGCCAGCGCTGCTGCAGGACGTCACGTGGCGACCGCGCTACATGACGGGGGCGCCAATCGCCGATCGCGACTCGATCAATGAGATCGTATTCAGCTTCGTCGATGACCAACTGTTCCGGATGACCGTCGACTACGACCGCGCTCGGACGACCGGGCTGACGAACGAGGACATGATTGGCGCACTGACCGATCTGTATGGTGCTCCGACGCGTCCGTCGCCGCCGACCCGGGCGAGCGCCGACGCCGGCGATGCTGTGGATGTTCTCGCCGAGTGGCAGCGCCCGGATGTGCATGTGGCCGTGCGGCGCAACCGATACACCGAATCGTTCTCCCTGGTGATCACGTCGTTGCCGCTGGAGACCGTCGCTCGCAAGGCTCGGGCGACAGCGGTGACGATGGATGCCCGCGAGGCACCGGCGCGTGAGGCGGCCCTCGCGAAGAAGCGCGCGGACGACGAGCGGCAGGCCGAGGAGCAGGCTCGAACAACGAATAAGAAAGTGTTCCGTCCGTGACGAGGGCGGATGACTGGTCTCGTCAAATCGGTGAGAAGCACGGACACCGTGATCGAGCCGCGGCACTTCAGAGGCAAGCGGCCATGGATGCCGAACGCCAGCGGCACGTCGTGTGCCTCGAGCGATGGCCGGCCATTGTCGCGGCGATGAAATCCCTGGTGATGAGTTACAACGACGGTGCCCGCTTCGAAGCGGTCACGCTGGTCGATGACACCGACGACCGTGAGAACGCCAGTGTCACGGTCGCGTCAGTCAGCAACGGACGCCGCGCGCTCGTCATCGCGCTCGACGGTTCGGATGTCACTGTGCGCACCCGCAGCGGACCGAACGATGCGTTGAGTGGCACGCAATGGGTGAGCCTCGATCGAACCGACGAGAACGCGGCGGCCTACCTGTTGCGGGACTGGCTGGAGCGACTCTGAGCAACGGGCTCACGCCGTCGTGATACCGGAGAGGGTAACCACTCGAGGCAGATCGACGGTGAACACACATCCTCGTCCGGGCAGACTCCGCGCATAGAGCCGGCCATGGTTCGATTCGGTGCCCCACCGGCTGAACGCGAGGCCGAGGCCAAGGCCGGTGCGATCCGCGTTTCGCTGCTCGAACGGCCGAAACAGATCTTCTGGATTCGCGACTGGCAGTCCGCCGCATTCGTCTTCGACCTCGATGAGCACGCGCTCCACACCCGCATCGACCCGCACGATGACGGCGGAGTGCGGGCGCGTGAACTTGAACGCGTTCTGCACCAGATTGCTGACGACCGCCGCGAGGACTTGTCGATCGCCTGCGATGACGACGTTTTGATCCACGGGCTCAACAATCAATCGGATGCCGATCGTGTCTGCCTGCAGTGCGGCCGCGGTGACCACGTCGTCGACAAGATCGGACACGTAGGCAGGTTCCTCACGCTGAACTCCATGCGTCAGACGAACCTCGGCGAGCGACTGGCCAACGAGCGCCCGCAACCCCAGAAGACTACGATGGAGCACCGATCCCGTGCTGCCGGCGATTCCCACGTTCCCGGCCCTGAGTACCTCGAATGACACAATCGCGGTGTTGACCAGGTTTCTCAACTCGTGCGCGAGGAAGCCCATTCGGTCACCGCCATACGCCGGTGGCACGCCGACGGTGGGGCCATTCCGTTGATGACTGTATTCGGTCACCGCTCCGGCAATCGCGTCGTCGAGGCACCGGTTCAGCATGCAGAAATCCGCGGCGCTGAACGCGGCGTTTCTCTCGATCGCCAGCTGGGTGATCGACTGACAGACATCACCATAGTCGTGCACGACCTGCGCTACGGTGAACCTCTTCTTGAGAAGCTCGCGGCCGTGCCGGATCGCGCTCTCGGTGATTTTGGGGTCCGATCCGAGGCCGAGGCGCAATACTTCCATCAGTTGATCGAGGAACAGCGGCACTCCATAGATCTCGGCGTCATTGGCAACCGGCATTCTCGCCGCCACCTTCGCATGGCACCGCGAAATGATTTCCTGGCGATGGGTGGCAATGAAATCGTGGAGCATGAATTGTGCAGTGTGGATTGTGTGCAGTGGAGCCGCTGAGCGCAACACGAGACTTCTCGTGGCAGACATCGTAAGTCGCGCTCGTGCTCGAGGGATGTTCCAAACAGCACAGGGTCACGAAGGTGTACACAAGCGCACAGACGCATAGCCGAAAGAATGGCACGATCATCTGGTGTGGTCGCTCATCGTCCTCCTCATCGCGTCAACCGCGCTCATGCTCGCTTCCAGGCTGCGAGTACCGGGAGGCGTGAACTCGGCGCACCTCGGATGGATGAGCGCGCAGTGGCTCGCCGAGCACCGCGCGGCGCACAGGACACAATGACTTC
>DATCXH010000911.1:0-3087 GCA_036565925.1 Vicinamibacterales bacterium | reverse complement strand
GAGCCAATCATATTCCCATATCGGAATATGTCAACGCTCGTTGTCCCTCCCGTCGTGCTCTGGGCCGTGCCCTAGTCTGTGCTCTGGGCTGTGCCTTGGGCTGTGCCTTGGGCTGTGCCCTGGGCCGTGCCTTGGGCTGTGCCCTGGGCCGTGCCCTGGGCTGTGCCCCCCTGGGCCGTGCCCTGGGCTGTGCCCTGGGCCGTGCCCTGCGCCGTGCCCTTGGCTGTGCCCTGGGCGTTCCGCGCGACGGTCTATACTGCGATCGAGCGCGAGGGGCGCTTCCAGTCCGCGGAAAGGGCCGTGCCCACCCGACCACAATTGAACGGAACGAACCTTCTTTCAGCCTGACTCGGGCGGACTCCAGGCGTTCGTGAAAGGAGATTCGTATGTCCGTACGAGAGCTTCCCGCCCGTCCGAATCTCGATCAGTACAAGAAACAAGCGAAGGAGCTGCTGAAAGGCATTCGCTGCGGAGAGCGTGACGCGCTCGAGCGTCTTCATCGTGTTCATCCGCGGCTGAACGTGCCTGGCCGCGTTGACTCGACACCCGTCGTGCTCGCCGACGCGCAACTCGTGATCGCACGCGAGCACGGCATCGACAGCTGGACGAAGTTCGTAGGGCGAATCGACGCGATGCTGGGTGAACGATCGCCGAAAGCTGTGTGGGGCCGCGTCGAGCAGGCCGTGCTCACAGGCGATGCCAAGATGCTCGAGGACCTTATCCGCGAGCACGGAGCGATGTTGCGACAGACGCCGGGGCAATCCTGGGTTGGCGATCTGCGCCTGGACGGCCTGGGCAATCGCGCCGACATCGACTCGTTTCCCGACGCACGTTCGATCATTGCTGCAAAGCTGCACTTCGATTCATGGGACAGCTACACGGCCTTCGTCGAGGCACTGCGCGACCCGGAGTCGTTCGTGGCGCAGTTCGAGTCGGCTGTCGATGCGGTCGTGACCGGCGATGCCGACACACTCGCGCGGCTCCTGCGTCAGCGTCCTGAGTTGATTCAGACTCGTTCGGTGCGCAAGCACCACGCGACGCTTCTGCTTTACGTCGGCGCGAATGGCGTAGAGCAGTACCGGCAGCGAACGCCGAAGAACGCGCCGCGGATTGCTGAGATGCTGCTCGACGCAGGTGCTGACGTCGATGCTGTTGGTGACATGTATCGCGGTACGACGACGCTCGGGCTGGTGGCAACGAGCGTTCACCCGGTGCAGACCGGCGTGCAGGAAGCATTAATCGACCTGCTGGTCGCTCGTGGCGCGTCTCTCGATCGGGCAGTCGCGCCCGACTATACACGTGGACGCGTAGTCAACGCCTGTCTGGCCAACGGCCGGGGCGAGGGCGCCGCGCTCGTCGCGAGACGTGGTGCGGCCCTGGATCTCGAAGGCGCGGCTGGCGTGGGACGGCTTGATGTCGTCAGGACGTTCTTCGACGGCGATGGCAGTTTGACGTCGCGCGCCACGCAGCACGAATTGAAATCGGGTTTCAACTGGGCATGCGCCTATGGACATCTCGACGTTCGTCAGATTCCTGCTCGAGCGCAACGTGAACGTCGCCGAACTGTATCGCGGAGAGACGCCACTGCATCACGCTGCGTATGGCGGCCACGCGGCCATCGTCGCGTTGCTGCTGGACCACCAGGCACCGGTGAACGTCAAGGATGACACCTGGGAGGCCACACCGCTTGGCTGGGCGCTGCATGCGTGGAGCGAGGCGTCTGCCAATCCCACATCCGAGCGGTACTACGAGGTCGCCGCGCTGCTGATTGGCGCCGGAGCCCTCGTCGCTCCGGAATGGCTGGATGACGAGACGATCAGCGGCGACCAACGCATGCTCGCCGCACTCCGTCGCGGCCGGTCGGGATAGACTACGACGCGGGGGTTTGGGGTGAAGCTTGTATTTGCAGCGCTCGCAGTGTTTGCGTGGGTCGCGCTCGTGTCGCCGTCGCTCGGCGCGCAGTGGCCGTCGTATCCGACGAAGAACGTGCCACGTGGTGCAGACGGCAAGCCGAATCTCACTGCAGCGCCGCCACGCACCGCTGATGGCGTGCCCGATCTCACCGGGATCTGGAATTACGCCGGCGTTCTCGGCTTCCGCGGCGGACCACCGCCGCCTCCTCCCGGCACGCCGGTGCAGGCGACGTTCTGGAACATCGAAGCGGGATTCAAAGAGGGATTGCCGTTTACGCCGTGGGGCCGCGAGGTTCGACGTCAGCGCATGGAGGGGAACAGCAAGGACAACCCCGACGCCGCGTGTCTGCCGCTCGGCCAGATGCAGCTGCACACGCACTCCCAACCACGGAAGATGATTCAGACGAAAGATCTCATCGTCATCATTTACGAGGCGAACGCCAACGTCCGACAGATTTTCCTGGATGGACGACCGGCACCCACCAACGATCCGCAGCCGTGGTGGTACGGCTATTCACGCGGGCATTGGGAAGGTGACACGCTGGTCGTCGAGACGACGAACTTCCGCGACGGCATGTGGCTCGACGTCAACGGCGCGCCGTTGACCGACCAGGGCAAACTCACCGAGCGGTTCCGTCGCCCGACATTCGGCACGCTCGAGATCGACGTGACGATTGACGATCCCAAGGCGTATACGAAGCCGTGGACCGTCCGCGTGAATCAGCGACTGCTGGTCGATACCGAGCTGATCGAGTTCGTCTGCAATGAAAATCAGCAGTTCAATCCCGACACGGGCGGACCCTTACCTCGGAAATAACCCGGAACCCGGAACCTGGAACCCGGAACCCGGAACCTGGAACCTGGAACCTGGAACTGGTTACCCCGCGTTCGCGAAAGCGTAGCCACGTTCCTGCGCGCGATTCACGGCGACGATGCCCGCGGGCACCATGTGTGAGTTGCGAATCAGGTTCGAGGTGAGCTCTTTGTACACCGCCTCGGCATCGAGCTTGTGCGCGTTGGCAATCACGCCGGAGAACCGCCGCGACGCCATCTGGCACACCGCGAAGTGCACGCCACGCCCGACAAGCGTATCGAACGTCACGCCGCCGTTTGGCAGAGCGCCGAGATAGGCGCCTGAGTTGTAGACGTTGATGGTGGGTTTCGTCTTGGTCTT
>DATCXH010000813.1:0-6583 GCA_036565925.1 Vicinamibacterales bacterium | reverse complement strand
GCTTGGTGGCGTGCGCCAGCAGCCGCGGCGCCGGGTCGTCGCCGTCCTCGCTCTGTGCGTAGCGGCGCAGCAGATCCTCCTGCGACAGCAGCGCCCCGCCGTGGTAGGCGTCGATGATCAAATCTTCGGCGTAGGGCCGCTCGCGCCGCGCCGGACAGCGCAGCAGGAAATGTCCGGGAAAGTTGATCCCCTCGACGTGTACGCCGGCGCGCCGCGCCACTTCGATGTAGACCAGCGCGAGCGTGATCGGAATTCCGGTCCGGCGATCGAGGACTTCGTTGAGGCAGCTGTTGCGCGGGTCCTCGTACTTGTCGCGGTTGCCGACGAAGTGCAGCGTGTCGAACAGATACGAATTGAGCGCGCGAATACCCGCCGCCGTCGAGGGATCGCCGGTCGCGGCCATGTTCTCGGCGATCGCGCGCCGCGCGGCTTCACCCATCGAGTCGAGCTTGGAGAGATACGGCTCGGGGTCGAGACGCGGGTACTCGATGCGCGCGATGACGAGCGTGGCATCGGCAAGGCGGGTGCCTGGTGCGTTGGTCGCAGTGACGAGCGCCGAAACGAGGTCTTTCTTCACTGGGTGATATCGACGTTTACGAGTGACGATTGACGTATCGATGAACGAGTGAGTGCCGTCGATTGAACTGCGCTAAATCCGGCAATCGTCCTTCGTCAATCGTCACTGCCATCACTTTTCAGCTGGCGCACAGGAGATCCAACGCCGGCAAGGTGAGTGCCGTGAGACTGTCCACGACCAACTCGGCGCCGGTCAGCTCGTGCGCCGGATAGCTGTTGGTCACGCCGACCAGACGCAGACCTGCGCCCTGCGCCGAGTCGAGTCCCCATTTGGAGTCCTCGATCGCCACCGCGCGGCGCGGTTCGATCTCGCGGCCGCTCACGTCGCGAAGCCGCTCGAGCGCGAGCCGATAGGGCGCCGGCGACGGCTTGCTTTGTGGTGTATCACCTGCCGCCACGATGGCGACGAACAGATCGCTCACGCCCGCTGCCGCGATGACTTCCTCGATCTCATGACGCATCGCGCCCGACGCGATCGCAATCGGCACCGCCGCCGCTGCTTCGCGGATGAACTCGACCGCACCGGGAAAGAGCACGGTTCCCGAACGCAGCATCTGCTGCATCTCCTCGCCCTTGCGGACTACGAGGGCAGACACGTCTCCACCGCTCATCGCCAGTCCGCGATCCTTCGCCAGCGCCTCAAACAGTCCCACATCGTCGTAGCCCAGGTAGCGGGCGTAGTATTCGGCCGGAGCGAGATCGATACCTTCGGGTGCCAACGCCTGTTGAAACGCTTTGAGGTGCAGCGGTTCACTGTTGGCGATGACTCCGTCGAAGTCGAAAACGATCGCTTGTAGCGGCCGGCTCATGCCCCTGGAGCCTTTTCACCAGCGCGGATCTCGACCTTCAGGCGATTTGAAGCCGGCGGATACGGACACTCGTATGTCGAGTTGTAGGCACAGTAGGGGTTGTAGGCCTTGTTGAAGTCAATCTCGTAGATGCCCGTTGTGGTCGGCGGAATGTCGAGATAGCGTCCGGCCGGATACGTCTCTTTCCCCGACGTCGCATCTACGAAGGGTACGAACAATCCGTCGATCTCTCTCGCGCCTTCTTCGACGAAGGCGCCCAGACTGAGCTTCTCACCCTTGAAGGTGAACTCGAGCACGCCGACGCGCTGATAGTTGCGAATCGTGCCGGTCGATGTGGGCATCGGGACGACCGGACGTTCCTGGCCGAGACGCAGCGCCGCGGCGACGCTGTAGCTCGGGTCGGGTGGATAGTAGCGAAGCGGAAGCAGCACGTTGCGCTTGTTCTCGGGAATGGGATCTTTCTCAGCGCGGAACGCCTGATCCCGTGCCTCGCGTCTGGTGATCTCTTTCTGAACGAAGTCCGGCTCAGGCGCGCCAGGTCCCGACGAGCATGCGAACGCCAACGCCGCAATGAGAACGAATCCTGCGCGCATCAAAGGCCACCACCAACCACTAACCAACAATATAACCGCCTCGCGCGACCACCGCGTCGGCGAGCGCGCGTCGCATCGCGACGGTGTTCGACGGGTTGGTTTTCAAGATCCTGCGAAGGGCAGCGAGCAACGTGCGCAGCGTGTCGCCCTCAGCCATTGCGGCGAGCGCGCTTTTCGCCGCCCCCTCGACGCGCTGCGCCGCGTCGTTCACGAACACGCGCGCAGCCTGCACGTGGAGGTCGCCCGTGGCCTCGCGTGACGAGGAGACGTCGCGGGCGCGCAGCACGGCACTCTCCGACGCATAGATGTCGATCAGGATGTCGGCCGCGAAGCTGACCACTTCCTGCTCGTCGGTCAGCTTTTCGCCGTAGGTCTGCATCGCCGTGCCGAGCACCATCAGCGCCACTTTCTTGAACGCAGAGACGACTCGCATCTCTTCGTCGAGGACGCCTTGATCTCCCAAGCCGCCGGTTGCCGCCGACGGCGAGAGCACCTCGTCCTGCAGACGTTTTGCCGCAGGAATCAACGGCAACTCGCCTTTGAGCGCACGCCGGATCAGCATCCCAGGAATGAGAAGGCGATTGATTTCGTTCGTACCCTCGAAGATGCGATTGACGCGTGCGTCGCGGTAGTAGCGCTCGGCGGGGTAATCCTTCACGAAGCCATTGCCGCCGTGAATCTGTACGTTCTCGTCGAGCACGTAGTCGAGGATCTCGCTGCCCGCGACCTTGGCGATTGATGCTTCGACGGCGTACTCCTCGAACGCCCTGGCGACAGCGGCGCCATCGTGCGGCGCCGGACCCAGCGTCGCATCGATCAGTCCGGCGGTTCGATACACCAGGCTCTCGAGGGCGTAGGTGCGCGCCGTCATTTCGCCGAGCTTGTGCTTGATTGCGCCGAAGCTGGCGATCGGTACTCCGAACTGCCGCCGTTGCGCAGCGTACTTCGCGGCCGCACCGATTGCCGCGCGACATCCGCCGTTGCACATGGCTCCCAGGCTGAAGCGACCGTAGTTGAGCGTGTTCAGCGCGACCTTGTGGCCCTTGCCGATCTCGCCGAGCACGTTTGCGGCCGGCACACGCACTTCCTGCAGCAGGATGGGCGTCGTGGACGAGCCGTGCAGGCCCATCTTGTGTTCTTCCTTGCCCGAGCTGATACCTGGAAACGCGCGCTCGACGATGAACGCGGTGAACTGCTCGCCGTCAACCTTCGCGAAGATGATGAAGAGATCGGCGAAGCCACCGTTGCTGATCCACATCTTCTCGCCGCTCAACGACCAGCTGCCATCGGGAAGCTTCGTCGCGCGCGTCTTCGCTGCCAGGGCATCCGATCCCGAGCCCGATTCGCTCAGCGCGTACGCACCGATCAGTTCTCCGTTGATCAGACGCGGGAGATACTTCTGCTTCTGTTCCGGCGTGCCGAACAGGACCAGCGGCAGGATGCACAGATTCGCCTGCCCACCAAACGTCGTCGCGAATGAGGCGGACGGTCCGATGCGTTCGACGACCGCGAGCGAGGACGCCTTGTCGAGATCGAGCCCGCCGTATTCCTCCGGCACGGCGATGCTCAGCAGCCCGAGCTCACCGCATCGGCGAACCAGGGATCTCGCCAGTTGCCAATCCTTCTCCTCGAGGCGTTCGAGGTTCGGCAATACCTCGTGATCCACGAACTCCACCGTGGTTCTCGCCATGAGGCGATGTTCTTCAGACAGCTTCTCTGGCGTGAAGACATCCGACGGCGGCGTCTCATCGAGCAGCCACGAGCCGCCTTTGCGGGAGAGGGACGTTGAAGGAGGTGCAGTCGTCATAGCCGTTCAAAAATCCCGGCAGCGCCCATGCCGCCGCCGACACACATAGTGACCAGACCGTAACGTGCATTTCGTCTACGCATCTCATAGAGCAACGAGGTCGTCAGCTTAGCGCCGGTGCAGCCCAGCGGATGACCGAGCGCAATGGCGCCACCGTTGACGTTCAATCGATCCGGATCGATCGGCAGCTCCCGCAGCACGGCGAGCACCTGCGCCGCGAACGCTTCGTTCAGCTCGACGAGATCGATCTGGTCGAGCGTCAAGCCCGAGCGCTCGAGCACTTTGCGGACCGCGGGAACCGGGCCGATACCAAAGCGCTCCGGAGCGACGCCGGCTGTCGCGTACGCAACGAAACGAGCCAGCGGCTGGAGTCCCCGTTCTTTCGCCGCCGCGGCGGACATGAGCACTAGAGCTGCGGCGCCATCGCTGGTCTGTGAAGAGTTGCCGGCGGTAACAGTTCCACTCGTATGAAAGGCCGGTCGTAGTTTCCCGAGCGCCTCTGCGGACGTATCGCGCCGCGGTCCTTCGTCTTGTGCGAAGCTCACGTCGCGCAGTTCCGGGGGTCTGCCGTTCTGAGGCAGAGCCACTTTGAATGTGAGTGGCGTGATCTCCTCGGCGAATCGGCCGGCTTCGATTGCTGCGACCGCGCGCTGATGACTGCGCAGCGCGAACGCATCCTGCTCCTCTCGCGAGATGGCGTAATCGCGCGCGTGATTCTCCGCGACCAGTCCCGTGCTGAGGTAGACGTCCGGATACTCGTCGACCAGCGTTGGGTTCGGACACACCTTGTTGCCGCCCATCGGCACGAGGCTCATCGACTCGGTACCGCCAGCGACGACGATATCGGCAAAGCCGCACATGATGTGCTCGGCGCCTGAGGCGATAGCCTGCAGTCCTGACGCGCAGAAACGATTCATCGTGACCGCAGATGCGTCCACGGGCACACCAGCCCGCAGGCTCGCGATGCGCGCGACGTTCAGCCCTTGCTCGGCTTCCGGCATCGCGCAGCCCATGATCACATCGTCCACGTCGTGTGGATCGATTCCGGGCGCGCGGCGCAGGACTTCGCCGATCACGGCGGCGGCCATTTCGTCCGGCCGGACGGTTTTCAATGCGCCGTTCGGGGCTTTGCCGACGGCAGTGCGTGTGGCGGCGACGACTACAGCGTCTTGCATGAGTAGTCCGATAACAATTCTTCGATGGCGTCGCCCACCTCGCTGGCCTGACCATCAAAGAGGTGGTTGGCGCGGTCGATGATGACGAGCTCCTTCGGTTCGTGCAGCTGTGCGTAGAACTCGCGCACCGCCTTGAGAGAAATCAGCTCGTCGCGTTCCCCGTGGATGATGAACTTCGGTTTGGTCGAGAGCTTGACCGAGGCGAATTCGTAACGATCGACTGGCGGTGCGATGGCCACGAGTGCGCACACGCGTTCGTCATCGGCGCCGGCTGTCGTGGCCACATACGAGCCAAACGAGAACCCCGCCGCCCAGAGCTCGACGTCAGGATATTGCGCCGCCATGAAATCGATCGCGGCGCGATAGTCGGCCATCTCGCCTCGCCCTTCGTCCCATGTCCCGGCGCTGCGCCCGACACCGCGAAAGTTGAAGCGCAACACGGCGCAGCCGATGCGAGTCAGCCCCTTGGCCGCCTGAAACACGACCTTGGTGTGCATCGTGCCACCGTGCGTCGGTAGCGGATGGGCGAAGACGACGGCGGCCCGGGGCGTCCCCCCGGGCAGATCCATCAGAATTTCGATCGGTCCGGCTGGGCCGGGAATTTCACGCAGTGGCTCGGACAAGGCAGTCTCTCCGGATCGTACGCGATCCCTTGTCCGTTTGGACGCCGGTAGCCTCGGTGTAGTGTCCGCCTCGAGGCGGACCCACGAGGACTGCCTTTTAGGCGGACCTTACAAGGACTGCCTTCCGGCGGACCTGCGAGAACTTAAGAAAATGCCACCCGCGCGCGCTCGGTCTGCAACTCGTGCAGCAGCCGCATGATGTTGTAGGCGGTGAGCTCGATCATCACGCCGGTGACCTGCGCGTGCAGGTCATCGCTCAGCTTTGGTTCGAGGGCCTTCATCGCCGCGGTCAGGCGCTGTTCCTGGCTCTCGAGTTCTTTCTTGTCGACGACGCCGTCGGCCATCGCCGCGGTGAACGATTCCAGCTTCTCGACACGCTCGTGGAGCGTCGGATGTTCTGCGCGATCGTCGAACCAGCTTGTCTTTGCCATCGGTGTTCTCGTCCTTCTCCGCGGGGTCTAAAGACCCCGCTCTACGGGGCAGGCGCGACGCATACGTCGCCCTTACAGGTCCTTCAGAATCTGCTTCAGCGCCGTGAGTCGCGTTTGAAAATTGGCGCGCCCGCCTTCCTTGTCCATGCGCTCGAGGATCGGCGCCGGAAGGAACTGGCGGTCGGTGCACTCGATAATGGCCGCGACTTCTTGCAGCTCACGCTCCATGCCTTGCGTTGACGGCATGAATTGGGAGACGACTTCGGCAAGCGCTTCCCTGGTGATGTGGTCGTTGCCGGCGAGCAGCGACTTGCGCCACGCGCGGCCAACCATGCCTTCGATATCGGCACCTGAGAGATGTCCGCGCTGCGGGATTGCGGGGATGTTCTCGGCCGCGACCTGCGATCCCATCTTCTTCGCGAGGATCGTGAACATCTGACGGATTTCGTCCTCGTCCGTCGGGTAGAAGAGCGGGATGTGCACCTCGGCGCGGCCCTGGCGCTTCAAGTCGATCGGCAGCAGATCGGGTCTCGCGGTGAGCAGCATCCAGATGATGCGTCCGCGATACT
>DATCXH010000885.1:0-2414 GCA_036565925.1 Vicinamibacterales bacterium | reverse complement strand
AGCGCCAGCTCTCTGAGCGTGTTGAGATTGGTCTCGCGGAAGAAGTTCGTGAGTGCCTGCTCGATCTTTTCGGGTTTGTAGACCTTGCCTTGCCGCAGACGGCTTTGCAGCTCCTGCACCGTGACATCCACGTTGACGACTTCGTCGGCGCGATCGAGGAACGTATCGGGAACGGTTTCTCGCACGCGGACGCCGGTCACACGGCCGACCGCGTCGTTGAGCGTCTCGAGATGCTGGATGTTGACCGCGGTGAGGATGCCGATGCCCGCGTCGAGGAGCTCGATGACATCCTGATAGCGCTTCTCGTGTTTGCTGCCGGGGACGTTCGTGTGGGCGAGTTCATCAACGACACAGAGTTTCGGATGCCGGCGCAAGATGCCATCGACATCCATTTCCTCGAGGATCACACCGCGATACTCGATCTTTCGTCGCGGGATGATCTCCAGCTCCCGGATCTGCGCCTCGGTGTCGGTGCGCCCGTACGTTTCCACGAACCCAATGGCGACGTCGACGCCCTCGCGCCTGAACGCATGCGCATCCTCGAGCATTGAATAGGTCTTTCCAACCCCGGGTGCTGCGCCGATGTAGATGCGAAGCCGCGCGCGTTGATCGCTCTGGAGTTTGGCCAGGAGCTGTTCGCCGGTTGGACGACTTCGCTCGGGCATCGCCTCATGCTAACGCGGCGATGTCGGGTGATCGGCGCTTTTATGAACTCTTTATGGACTCTTGCCCGCTTTCTTACACCTGGCGCCTCGATGATGGATTCGTGCTGGACCTCGTCTTCGTCGCGCTCGTGATGGCCTTCTTCGTCGTCAGCGCCGGCTACGTGGCGGCGTGCGATCGGCTGATGAAGTGAATGAGTCGCGAGGAGGTGGTGCCATGACTCTCAACGGCTGGCTGCAGATTCTGTTTTTCCTCGGAGCAATCTTCGCAGTGACGCCGCTGATCGGCGGCTACATGGCGAAGGTCTTCACCCGCCAGCGCACGTGGCTCGATCCGATCGTGCGTCCGCTCGAACGGCTGGTCTACACCACGACCGGCGTGAACGAGCATCACGAGATGCGCTGGACCGAGTACGCGATGGCGCTGCTGCTCTTCAGTGTCGTCTCGTTGCTCGTGCTCTACCTGATGCAACGTCTCCAGGGCCTGCTGCCATTCAACCCGCAGCGGTTCGGTGGTGTGGCGCCAGATCTCGCATTCAACACTGCGGTGTCGTTCACGACCAACACCAACTGGCAGGCATACGCCGGCGAAACCACTATGAGCTACTTCACGCAGATGGCGGGTCTCGCGTATCACAACTTCGTCTCCGCTGCCGTGAGTATCGCCGTCGCCATTGCATTCATCCGCGGCGTCGCGCAACAGGAGAAAGAGACCGTCGGGAACTTCTGGGTCGATATGGTCCGCGCCACGCTCTGGGTCTTGCTGCCGATTGCGATCGTCGGCGCGTTGTTGCTGGTCTCGCAGGGCGTGGTGCAGAACCTCAAGCCGTATGACACGGTGCAGACCGTCGAGGGCGCAAAGCAGACGATTGCGCAGGGGCCGGTCGCCTCGCAGGAAATCATCAAACAGTTCGGCACGAATGGGGGCGGCTTCTTCAACGCCAACAGCGCCCATCCTTATGAGAACCCGACTCCGCTCTCGAACTGGCTGGCGATGTTCGGCATCTTCTTCATCTCCTCAGGCCTGACCTACACGCTGGGGACGATGACGAATTCGCGACGGCACGGATGGGCGGTCTGGGCCGCGATGGCGTTTCTCTTCCTCGTCGGTGTGACGGTGGCGTACTGGGCCGAGGCTCGCGGCAATCCGCTGCTGACCAAGGCTGGTGCCGATCAGACCGCGACCGGGCTGTCGCCAGGCGGCAACATGGAAGGTAAGGAAGTCCGCTTCGGCATCGCCAACACCGCGCTCTTCGCGACGGTGACGACTGACGCCAGCTGCGGTGCGATCAACGGCTGGCACGACTCGTTTACACCGCTCGGCGGACTAGTGCCGCTCGCCAATATACAGCTGAGCGAAGTGGTGTTCGGCGGTGCCGGTGCCGGAATGTACGGCGTCCTCGTCTACATCATTCTCTCGGTCTTCATCGCGGGACTGATGGTCGGCCGCACTCCCGAATATCTGGGCAAGAAGATTCAGGCGTTCGAAGTGCAGATGGCAATGCTGACCGTGCTGGTCTTCTCGCTGATCATCCTGACCTTCACCGGGATCTCATCGGTGTCACCTGGCTTCGGTACGTCGAGCATCCTCAATCCCGGTCCGCACGGTTTGTCTGAGATGCTGTATGCCTACTCGTCTGGCGCGGCGAACAACGGGTCAGCATTCGGCGGCCTGGGCGCGAACACGCTCTGGTACAACACGACCATCGGGTTGACGATGCTGTTCGGGCGGTTCTTCATGATCATTCCGCC
>DATCXH010000531.1:0-3628 GCA_036565925.1 Vicinamibacterales bacterium | reverse complement strand
GAGCCACACCTGGATGAGCAGATGCTGGGACAACTCGCGTCCGTATGCCTCGACGAACGCGTGACGTTGAATCGTGACTCGTTCCGATTGCGCCGCGTGACGCGACCAGAGGAGGACAAAATGCTGCGCAGTCTGGATCGCTGCGACGGCATCAACGTCCGCGCTCGCAAGCACGACTTCGAAACCCGCCGTTCGCAGATCTCCCCAGAGCTTCTCTGCCCAGCGGGCATCGAACTCGTCAAAGGTGATGACGGCGTCGGCGTGACGAACCATCGTGTGTTTACGGCGCCTCGTTATAGGCGGCCCTCGCGACTCCGGCCAGGCCGTTGCGCGGGTAGCGGTCCTGCAACTCGTCCTGAATCAGCTTGACGGTGTCGTCGAGAGACCTGCCCTGCTTCTTCAACTCCGCCGCGCGCGACTGGACGGTCGTCATCAGCGTCTTCCATCGCGTGATCATCGAGGCATCGCCGAGCGGTCCGTGGCTCGGAACGATTCGCACCGGCTTGAGCTGCTCGAATCGATTCAGACTCTGGAGCCACACCGACAGCTTCGAGTACGGGCTCGAGAACCCCGGCATCGTCGTCATCGCGATGTCGCCCGAGAGCAACACGTTGTCGGGCTCGACCCAGAGCGCGATGTCGCCACGCGTATGATTCGGTCCCATCGCCATCAGCCGCACGCGCGCGCCGCCGAGATCGACCGGCAGTTCCTTGTCAAAGAATTGATCCGCCTTCCGAAACTCCGCACCTTTGAGCAGTTCCGCAGTGTCGGGCGAGAAACTCGCGAATCGCTTCACCGTGTCGAGCCCGAACTCGTCGATATCGGCCTGCTGATCGCGTGAGCGAATCATCTTCGTGCTGGCGGGGAAACCACCGGCTCCGAGATCGTGTTCGGGATGGAAGTGCGTGACCACCAGATACAGGTCACCGCTCTTTCTGACCTTGGCGACCTCGCGCATGACGGCTTCACCGTTGCGCGCGCCAAGGCCCGTGTCCACGACCAGCGTGCCCTTCGTCCCGACGATGATGCCGACGTTGGGAACGAGAGGGACGCTTCCGTCAGGGATCGCGTAGACGTGTTCGGAGACTTTCTCAGTCACGCCTTCTTTGATGAGCGGGGGCTGCTGCGGACCACGCTGCGCCAGCACCGGCGTGACGACGACGCCGGCTGCAATGATGAGGATGGCAATCGAAGAGGTGCGCATGATGGGCGCAATTCTATCCGCCTTCGCCCTTCGGGCTACGGCGGGACAGGTCACCTAGTCGTACGACTGATGCGCGCGTCCAGACGTGGGCGTAGTCTCCTGATATGTCTGACTCACTTGCACAACAACTTTCAAACGATCTGGCTGCCGCCGCGATTCGAAACGGGCCGAGCCTGCTGCTGCTTCGCGGGCGCCGCCGCCGTGCGGCGAGCGGTGTTGCGATCGACGCGCAGTCGTTCCTCGTGTCCGATCACTTGCTCGATGGCGACGATGAGGTTCGCGCGCGCACGGCTGATGGCGAGATCACGGCGCGCGTGGTCGGGCGCGATGCCGGGACCGATCTCGCATTGCTTCAGGCGGAGGGCGCAACGCTGACGCCCGTGACCTTCGCGAGTGACGCGGTTCGGGTTGGCGAAATCGTCCTCGCCACCGGCCGCACGTGGACGGGCCTGGTCGCGCACCCGGGATTTGTCACGCACCTGTCTGGACCACACCAGGTGTCGCCCGGATTCCGCCTGGAACAGGCGATTCACACCTCACTAGAACCGTTCTCGGGTTTCTCGGGCGGAGCGCTCGTGAACGTTCGCGGCGAGGTCGTCGGCATCTCGACATCGGCGCTCGATCGCGGCCGCGGGCTGGCGATTCCGGCTCGCGACGTCACTCGCGTCGTGGACAGCCTTCGTCGTCATGGGCGGTTGCGTCGTGGTTATCTCGGGATCTCGAGCCTGCCGGTGGCACTTCCCGAACGGCAGCGTCAAGGATCCGGAGAACGTGGCTTGCTCGTGACGTCGGTCGCCCCTGGCAGTCCAGCAGACCAGGCGCAGATTCTCGTCGGCGACGTCATTCTGGCGATTGACGACACGACCGCTGTGCGCCCCGACGACCTGGCTGGTTATCTCAGCGCTGATCGCGTCGGTCAGCGTTCCTCGCTTCGAGTGCTGCGCGGCACGAGCCCCGTTCAGCTCGATGTGACCATTGGGGAACGGACCTCAGACGTGCGGTGATGCGTCCTATCGCTAGGAGGCTGACCCGTGTCATTACTCGGACAGGCTCCTAGGCAGCCATGAACGTCGTTGTAGTCGCACGCGACCATGCGCGGCGACAAGCATTGATTCAGCAGGCCGAAGACGCCGGCTGGACCGTACGGGCGGATGTCCCGACGGAGGCTGCGCTCTCGCCTGAGGATCTCGACGGCGTGGCTGCCATTGTCATCGACGCTCGCGACACCACCGTCGCGTCATCACGCATAGACGAGGAAACTGATTCCGTCGAGTCCCTGACCGCGCGTGAACGCGAGGTGCTCGAACAGATGGCCGCCGGTTTGTCGAACCGTCAGATCGCCGACGTGCTCGACATCAGCGAGCACACGGTGAAGTTTCACGTCAGCGCCATTCTCGGCAAGCTGGGCGTCTCGTCGCGCTCGGCGGCGATCCGTCATGGCCTCAGGCAAGGATTGGTGACACTGTGACCGACAACAACACTCGAACAGATGAAGAGCTGCTCGATGCCTATTCGCGCGCAGTGATCGGCGTCGTCGAGCGTGTCGGCCCGGCAGTCGTCCGCGTCGATCGTCTTCGCGATGCCCGACGCTCACGCCGCACCGAAGGATCCGGTTCCGGGTTCATCTTCACGCCCGACGGCCTGATCCTCACGAACAGCCATGTGGTGTCCGGCGCCGAGCATCTGAATGTAACCACGGCTGATGGCCGCAGTCATCACGCGGACGTGCTCGGAGACGATCCCGATACGGATCTCGCGCTGCTCCGCATCAGCGCGAGCGCGCTTCCGGTCGTCGAGCTCGGGCGCTCCGCGGATCTCCGCGCGGGTCAACTCGTCGTCGCCGTCGGACATCCTCTCGGCTTTGAGCATACGGTCACCACCGGTGTGATCAGTGCAACCGGACGCTCGCTGCGCGCACGCAGCGGGCGAATGATGGAGAACATTATTCAGACCGACGCGGCGCTGAATCCAGGCAACTCTGGAGGTCCGCTCGTGACGAGTGCCGGCAAGGTTGTCGGCGTGAACACGGCCGTGATCATGGGCAGTCAGGGATTGAGCTTCGCGGTGCCGATCGACACCGCGACGTTCGTGGTCACGGCGATCCTGCAGGAAGGCCATGTGCGTCGGGCATTCCTCGGCATCGGTGGGCAGAATTTGCGACTCCCCCGCCACCTCGCCCGCGCGGCGTCAGTCACCGCACAGACCGGCGTCCGCGTGGAGTCCGTCGTTCCTGAAAGTCCGGCTGGCCGGGCTGGCGTTCAGCCCGGCGATGTGATCATCGGATTCGCTTCGACACCGATCGCCAGCATTGACGATCTCCATCGAGTACTGACGCGGGACGCGATCGATGTCGCCGCTGTGCTGCGCATCGTGCGTGGCGCGGCGCGAATGGACGTGCCGATCACGCCGACAGAGGCTGCGGCG
>DATCXH010000856.1:0-5824 GCA_036565925.1 Vicinamibacterales bacterium | reverse complement strand
AGGACCTTCGGATCGCCGTTGCTCGTTGCCTGAACCTGATCGGTGCAGCCATCCGGCGAGGACGGCGTCTGTTCCGACGACGACGTACGATTCGCAATCGAAGGTGGGTTATCGATGTACCAGCCATCTGTTTCGATGCGCTGCCTGCTGGTGTCGCAGGCGCCAGCCATGGGCTGCTTGTCGATCATCACCTTCACGTGACGGGCCTGCTGACCGAACGCCTGCTTGCGCTCGCCCGTGTCGACGATGGTCGTGGCGACCATGATGACGCCGGGTGGCTTGGGAGGACCGGCAGGCGCGGCACCTGGGACACCTGGGGCGGGCATGCCTTCGGGAGCAACGAGATATGTGTTCGCGGACTTGCTGATTTGAATGGTGCGCTTCTGATCGGCCTGCTTGAGCAGCACCATGTCCTGGAACTCGAAGCGCTCGCGTGCACCCTTGATGTAGGTGACGCTCTCGGTCTTCATCTCGCCGTTCGTATAGACCGACTTGAACCGGACGTCCTGCGGCGGCGGTGAAGCCGGAGCCTTGGCCGGCTCTGGGGCAGCGGGCTTGGCTGTCGGTTGCGTCGGCTTCGCTGTGGCCGGTTTGGCGGTGGATGGCTTAGCGGTCGCGGGCCGCGCAGGTGCGGGTGGCTTCTGCGTTTGCGTTTGGGCGATTGCCGGCAGGGCAGCGAGCGGAAGCGCCAAGGTCAGCGCCACGGTCAAGAACAGGGGGGAACGGCGCGCAGAGTCCTTCATGTGAGTTCTCCCGAATGTCAGGCTTCGACCGTGAATACGGACGACTGCCTGCTGTTGGAAGAACACTTGTTGGTTAGTGTTGGTGGTTAGCGGTTAGTGGTAAACCACCAACTACCAACCACCCCACCACCAACCAGCTTACCAATCGAACTGGAACGTGAGCTGGATAGCCCGCGGCTGGACGACGGCGGTGTAGGTGCCAAAGAGAGCGGACGTGACGCTGGCAGAGCCGATAATGCGCTGGGGCGTGTTGAACACGTTGAGGACCTCCATCGCCGCGCGTGCGCGACGTCCGCCAAAGCGGACCGTCTTCTGAAGCGTCATGTTCAGATTGAGGTATTTCGGGTTGTTGGCGAAGTCCGCGATAGGGGCAAGCCCTAATAGCGACCGCAACCGGTTCGCGTCCTCGGTAGATAACTCACGCACGCTGTTGCGGGAATAGTGGAAGCCGGGGCACGAGACGGTTCGGCAGATCTCTTCGTTGACCCAGTCGTTCAGCAGGCCGTCGCCGTTGATGTCACGGGCGGCACTCACATTGAGTGGCGCCTCGCTGTAATGCTCGAGAATCCCTGCCCACTGAATGCCGAACGGCAACTCGACTTCGAGATGTGCCTTCACCTCGTGACGGCGATCGTTCGCGCCAGGGCCATCATTGAGATCGGGCCTCGATGGCACTTGAATGACCGAGGCAAAGTTGAGGCCGTTGTCCTCGGTCTTGGAGAGTGTGTACGCGAGGCCGCCCTGGATGCCACGGCTCAATCGTTTTCGAAGATCGACGAGCAACCCGTTGTAACGAATGAACCCGAGGTTCGTGCTGAAGGTGTTGCTCGCGATGGACGGGTTCCGGCCGAGCGCGCCCTGACCAAAGATGTTGGCGGTGCCAGGAATGCCGGCATTCCGATCGACGGTCATCACCTGATCCCAGCCGCGGTTATAGACGTAACTGACGTCAATTCCCAGGTCGGTGGTGAGTTCGCGACGATACCCGATCGATGTGTTGAGGTTGTACGGTGTCGTCAGATCCGGATCGATCGATTGAATCGCTGGTGGCGGGACGCTCACCAGACCAGAGGTTGCATCCGGGAACGAGGGATTCGCGATGACAACACCGATCACTTTCGGTGGTGTGAACCGCACGTTGCCGAGGACGTTCAGAACGATCTGGTCGTAATAGAGTCCCGCGCCAGCATGTATCGCGTGCCTGGTGCTTCCACCTGGCGCCCACACGACACCCACACGCGGAGCGACGTTGTTCTTGTCACCCCCGATGCCCGGCCCAGCCTCGCCAGTCACCTCGCGGAGCGCTTCGGTCTTCGCCGATTCGTAGTCGTAGCGCAGTCCGAGGTTCAGCGTCAGGTCCGGTCGCGGCCGCCAGTCATCCTGGATGTAGAAACCGGAAAGCGTGTTCGGGCGATCCAGACGCGTATCGCCCAGGAACTGCGTGAACTGGAAAGGCACGCCGGCGAGGAACTGCGACAAATTCGCGAATGTGTACGTGCCGCGCGAGTCGGCATCGAAGAAGCTATCCGATCGAAACACCTTTACGTTCGCACCCATCTTGATCGCGTGATCACCCGTCCGGCCGCCACTTCGAATCAGCGTGAAGTTGTCCAAGACTTGAAAGAGCGGCTCCTGTCGTCCCTGCGGGAACGACGTGCTGCCACCCAATGAGAAGGCGCCCTGAACGACGATGTTCGTGAGCGAGGGGTGCCTGACGTCGAAGTCCGAGTAGGTGTGACCGCCCTGGAAATAGAGCTCGTTGAGACGATTCGATCCGGGCACCCACTTGTGTGTCACAACAACGTAGTTGTCGCGAACGAGTGAGGTGTTGCCGTTGTAGTCGAACAGGGTGCCGCCCTCACCCGCGGTGGTGGCCGAACGGCGAAATGTGTATCGCGTGGTCAACGTCTGCGTGCGTGTCAACGTGCCGTCAATGCGGGCCGTGAGGTTATGGCCGTCGTTGTACTCCGGACGGACCTGACGAATCTGACCACCCGCCCCGAAGATCGAGAGCGGAATACCGTTGGCCGCGAGGAACCCGCGCGTGACATCGGAGAACGCGGCCGTGGACGCGGGCATGACCTGCGTGGCCTCCAACTGTGTGTCCTCGCTGAGCCCTTCATACGCGACAAAGTAGTGCCAGCGATCGCGTCTCAACGCTCCACCGGCGTTGCCACCGAACATGGTCAGACGATAGGGCGGTTCGGGGACCTGGCGGCTCGCGTAAGGGCTGCGTGAATTGAGTGCGTCGTCGCTCAGTGCGAGAAAGACGCTGCCGTTCGGCGTATTGATGCCCGAACGCGTCAGCACGTTGATGATTCCGCCGGAAGCCCTGCCATGCTCGGCGTCGTAGTTGTTGGCGAGGACCTGGAATTCCTGAATCGTATCCAGGGCAACACCCATTCGCTGAAAGCCGCTGATGTCGCTCGTATTGTCCACGCCGTCGAGCGTGAACTCATTCGAGCGATCCCGGGATCCAGTAAACGAGTCGCCAAACGCCTGCGCGGCCGGCGTGAGCCTGAGCAGTCGAAGGTAGTTGCGCCCGAAGAGCGGCAGCAGATCGAGCTGCTCGCGGTTGATTCGCATCTCGATCGCGGATGTGGTCGTATTGACGATGGGCACATCGGCGGTGACGATGAGGCTCTCGCTCAATCCGCCAACCGGCAGTTCGATGTCGATAATGGGCTCGGCGCCAAGCAGCAGGATGATCCCGTCGCGGACGACGGTTCTGAACCCTTGCCGGTCCGCAGTCAGCGAATAACGTCCGGGCGGAAGTGCTGTAACGCGATACCGGCCGTCGCTGTCGGTCGCTGTACGCCGCAGAAAGCCGGTAGCGATGTTGAGGACCGCGATGCCCACATCGGCAATGGTGCCCCCCTGGGCATCGCGTACTGTCCCCATGATGCGAGCCGTGTCGGCCTGAGCGAACGCGGATCCGGGCAGGAGGACCGCGACACACCACACCGCGAGTACTCCAAACGCCCGCTTCATACGCGGTCTAGTGCGTCCACCGCGCGGATCGTATCGCCACTACGGCTCAGTTCGGCAACGTTCTCAGTTTGCAGGTGCGCCGAAGGCCTTTCCGGTCTTCTCGGTGCAGCCGCCTGCCGGCATGGTCGTGCCGCAATGGATGATCGGTCCGCCGACGGCGCCAAACGGACGGCCGTCCCTCAGTGGATGCAACGTCACGCCAATCACAGTGCCGACAGGGAAGCTCTCCACGGTGATGCCGTTTCTGGCAATGGTCGCTGCCGACCCAGTCTCGACACCCCACACGACGACCTTGCCGTCCTTCTTGAGCGGCTTGCCATCGTCACCGAGGACCTCGAATACGAGCTGGGCATGATTGCCGCCGGGAATGAACCGTGTGAGCTTGCCGGTCATCGACTGACTCTTGGTCATGTCGTACATCGCGAATGAATGATGTGCGAGCGCCGATTGCGACAGCCAGATGATGAAAGCCGCGATGATGAAGCCCGTTCGTTGTACGCCTTGTGACATGACCATTAGTTCTCCGGTTTCTTCCAACCCTGCTCGAACTTCGATTCCCAGTTCTCCGCCCACGGACGTCCGAAGTAGTCGATATAACCGTCGTCGACGGGCGTCATCTGCGTCGGACGGCCGTCTGGACCGTTGACGATCGTGCTCTGCACGCGGCACTCGACGTAGGAGAACCGCTGTTCCGGATCATCGAGCGAACGGGTCTTTTCCCAGGGTGTCACCATGTGCAGCGGACGGGTGAACGCTTCGGGGTCGTAGAAGGTGGTCTCGACGGTGATCGTCTTGCCATCGGCTGATGGCTTGAACACTTCGATTGTTTCCATCTTGTTGCTGAACTCGAACATCGAGTGCGAGAGCGTCCAGCCCTGCACGTTCGCGGTCCACGCAACGAGCGTGTTGCCGTTCCAGAAACCGACGGTCTCGCCATACCACTGCGGCACCTTCTGGACATGCTTGCGGCCAACGAGCACGCGGCGCAGCAGGTTGTCGGCGATACCGGTGAGGAACTGCACCTGATTCGGTGTCACCATCACTTCGATCGGTCCGCCATGTGCGGCCTCGGCCCACCACCGCATGAAGCCTTCGGGATAGCAGAACGCCGCCATCCACTGCGGTGCGTTGCTGACGGCCTCGTGATAATTCATCTGCACCATGCGCTTCTGGTACTCGGGCGTGAGCAGCGAGAGCATCGTCGCGGTCTGGAGGTTGCGTCCCCACGTCCACTGCTCGCCACGCGCGCCGCGCTGATACCAGCCGTCCCAATCGGGCATCGTCTGACGCGTGTGCACGGTGGGCCCGCCGGCTTTCTTCGCCTCGGCCATCAGCGCCTGATAGTGCTCGGCGGCGGTCTTGTACGGATATGGACTGGCGATTTGATCGACGGGCCGATCGAGGTTGCAGTCGCCCCAGTGACCCGGCCGGTTCTCGCGCGCCCACATGTCGGTGAGCTGCCGCGGGGTGTTGCAACGCGCATAGCGCTTGTCGAGCCAGTACTTCTGATCGAGGTAGAAGTTCTTGGTCGTGAAGAGATCGACCGGCAACGGTGTCACGCCTGCCGGCGGAGTAGTCGACGTCGGCGGTCCAGCGGCGCGGCCTCTGCCACCACGGCCGCCACCACCCTGCGCGAGGACGCTGTCGCCGAGCGACATGCCGATCGCCACGGCAGCAATCACGACCATCGCGCCCACGGTTATTCGTGCCGTTTTCATGTATAAGTGCTCCCTCGTCCGCTCCACGCTGCCATAGCAGTGTAGCGGTCCCACGATAAGCTATCACGCGAATAAGGATCGGTGCGAGCGGGCTGACACTCGTCGGCCTGCGAGGCGTCTGACGCTGTCGGTGCAAGCCTGATACTCGTCGGTGCAAGCCTGACCCTTGTCGGTGCGAGCCTGATCTCTGCAAGCCCTTTTGCGCTTGTCGGTACGCGGGGGCTCACGTTGGTCGTTTCGCTCCGATCCGCATAACGACTACACTGCCCCGACACTGTTTCTCACGGAGGCCATTCATGCGCCGCTCGTTGTTGCCCATCGGTCTGATCGTGGTCGTCGCGCTCGCGGTATGGACGCTGGCCGGTCGCGCCG
>DATCXH010000366.1:0-3056 GCA_036565925.1 Vicinamibacterales bacterium | reverse complement strand
CGTCGGCGGTGCGACCGGCACGCCACGGCCACCGCGTTGGGCATCAACCAGGACGTTGAAGGCAAGCGCAGGCAGGAATGCAAGCAGCACAGCGGCCTTGGTCAGGCCCAGTTTCATGATTCACCCCAGGCTGGACAGCGGGAGTACATCGGTAGCGTCAAGACTATGCCTGTAGCCAACCGTCAAGTCCAAATCGTTATCGCCGATAGTCCCAATCGCTGCGATCAATCCGCACGGGAACCCGCGGTCGTCCGAAGCGCTGACTGATGCACGCAGGGGCGAATTCTGCAGGCGAATGCAATCGCCTGCGCCATCCATCTCCGCGATGGCGGGTATCTCGACAAACGATTTGCGTCCGCTTGTGCGTCAGCGCAGAGTGGCGCCGGCACAGGGCGCAGTGCCCGATGCCGTTCCTTCCGAGGAGAGCAACCATCGTGATGCGACGTCTTGTCGTTGTGTGTGTAGTGGCATGGTCAGTGGCTATGGCCGATGGCGCGGCAGCGCAGGCCGTCCGCGCGACTGTGCTGGGCACGGTAAGCGACCCGACCGGGGGAGTACTTCCTGGCGCCAGCGTGAACGTGAGGAACACCGAAACCGGAGTCGTGCAGAGCACGGTCGCCGATTCGCAGGGTCGCTACGCCGTGACGGATTTGCTACCAGCGGCGTACAACGTCGAAGCGTCGCTCTCGGGATTCCAGACCGTCGTTCGCCAAGGTATCCGGTTGGTGGTGGGCACACAGGCCGTTGTGGACTTTACGCTGGGACCCTCTGCCGTGCAGGAAACCATCACCGTGAATGCGGGCGCACCAGTGGTTGACACTGTGTCTGTGGCGCTCGGCACGGTGATCGAGCAGAAGCAGATGGCCGAGCTTCCGCTGATCGATCGCAGCTACTCGAAGCTGATCGTCCTCGCGCCAGGCGCCAACGAGGTGCCTGCGTCGACCGCCGGTGGGCAATTCCAGCAATTCTTCGGGCGACAGCCGCAATACACCGTCTCCGGTGCGCGTCCCGAGGGACAGGTGTTCCTGATGGACAACACCAACGTGCAGAACTACTGGAACCGCGGCAGCGGGTCAGGGCAGCTTGGAACGACGCTTGGTGTCGAGGCGATTGCGGAATACCAGGTGTTGACAAACACCTACAGCGCGCAGTTCGGCGGCAATGGCGTCGCCATCAACGCCATCACCAAGTCAGGCACGAATCAGTGGCACGGCTCCGCGTTCGAGTACTACCGCAACGACAAGTTCGATGCGTCCAACTACTTCGACACGCTGCTCGGCCGTCCCGACCCGACCCTCGATAAGAATCAATTCGGCGGGAGCTTTGGCGGTCCGCTACTCAAGAACAAGGCGTTCGTCTTTGTCAACTACGAGGGGCTGCGACAGACGATCGGCCAGACGCAGGCGATCAACGTGCCCGACGCCAACGCGCGTAACGGAATCATCAACGGCGTGAACGTCGGCGTCAATCCAGCCATTGCGCCGCTGTTGCAGTTGTACCCTCTGCCGACGCGGCAGACGCCGGCGCAGGCGGCGCAAGGGATCGGCCGTTTCGACATCACTAATGAAGTTCCTGCAGACGAGAACTACTTCGTCGGCCGCTTCGACTACACAATCACCGGGACGACCAACCTCTTCGTGCGATACACGTCGGACCTGGCGTCGGTGTTCGAGCCAAACTCGGGGTCACCGATTCCGCTGTGGAACAGTGACGATGAGACGGGCAACCACTACGTCACAGCGGAACTCAGGCAGATCGTCAGGCCCACCATGGCCAACACGCTTCGCTTCGGTGCAACGCGCACTCAGGAGCTGGCGAGCCGCACGGACCTCGACAACGGGTTGCTCGTGTTCTTTCCCGGTCGCATGAGCGGCGTTGTCAATCCCGGTTCGGGCGTGGTCAGCGTCGGGGGCAACCAGGTGTTGCCGTTCGAGCAACGTCAGACCCGCACGATCCTCGGTGACGATGTCGCCTGGGGCGCAGGCGGACACTCCATCAAGTTCGGTGTCGAGTACGAGCGTCAGACGACGTTCGTCAACCTCCCGCTCTTTGGTGACGGGTCGTGGTCGTTCCCGAGCCTGACGGCATTCCTGCAGAACCAGCCGTCGATCTTTCTCGGGGCGCTGCCGGGAGCGACGGACGCCGCCCGAGATATCGACGAGTGGCGCATCACCAGTTATGTGCAGGACGAATGGCGCCTCGGAAACCGGTTCACGCTGAATCTCGGGCTGCGGTACGACCCGCGCGGAATTCCGACGCTCGACAAGGCGTCGGCGTTGGTGGACCTGGCGCAGTCCACCGGGTTCACACCGATCACCGAGGCGTTCTCACGGAACCCCACCCTGAACAACTGGGAACCGCGAGTGGGCGTCGCCTTCGATCCGTTCAGGGATCAGAAGACGTCGATTCGCGCCGGCTACGGCATCTTCCACAGCCCGATCACCGCCAATCGTCTCGGGCCTGCCTATGCGCTCAATCCGCCGTTCGCGCTCGGCGCGCAAGTGCGTTTGCCGTTCCCGCCGTTTCCGGTCTTTCCGACGCCGAACCCGTCTGCGTCGCAGATCTCGCAGATGCAGGCACTCGATTACGACATGGGGGACGCGCCGCGCCTTCATCAGTGGAACGTCAACGTGCAGCGCGAGTTGTTCAGTGGGACGAGCATGACACTGGCGTACGTGGGCAGTCGAGGTGACCATCTCCAGCGGCAACGCGATACGAATCCCGTGATGCCGCGCACACTTCCTGACGGGACCGTCGTCTATGGTTCGCGCGTTGGTGCGCAGACGATCTCGAATCCGCGGGTGAACCCGCAGTTTGCCGCACTGGTCAGCGCTAATACGTATGCGGAGTCTGACTACCAGTCGTTCCAGGCAGCGTTGAACCGGCGGTTCTCGTCGAACATCCAATCGCAGCTGTCGTACACGCTGTCGCGCTGTCGCGATACGACATCAGGTAACTCGTTGTTCGAAGGGGGCACTGCGGCGACGAACCCGTACGATGAGGAGTACGACTTCGGTCCGTGCCAGATCGATCGCACGCACAATCTGCGAGCGAGT
>DATCXH010000812.1:0-6457 GCA_036565925.1 Vicinamibacterales bacterium | reverse complement strand
CGCGGACCTGATGCTCGGCGTGGCCGATGCGTTGGCCGTGGCGCACGAGGCGGGCATCGTGCACCGCGACCTCAAGCCGGCGAACATCCTCGTGTCGAAGAGCGGCTATGCGAAGCTCGCCGACTTCGGCCTCGCGAAGGTGCGGCCATCAGGTGATGCGGGGCGTGATACAGCGGATCCGTCCGTAGCGACGAGGTCGGGGGCCATTCTCGGCACCATCGGCTATATGGCGCCCGAGCAACTCCTCGGCGGCGCCGCTGACGCACGAAGTGACATCTTCGCTTTTGGCGTCGTCCTCCACGAGTTGCTGAGCGGCCGGCGCCCGTTTGCAGCGGCGAACACGCTCGAAGAACTTCAGCGAACCGTTCACGGCACGCCCGATCCTCTGGCTGACACGGTCCCGCGTCCCTTGCGTGACATCGTCGAGCGCGCGATCCAGAAGCTTCCGCAGGATCGCTATCCGTCCATGCGGGACATGCTGGCCGATTTGCGCCGCGTGGCGCGCCCGACTGCTCAGGATGGAGCGAGGAGGAGGTCGGCGCCCCGTGTCGAGCGACGAGCGGTCCTCGCAGTAACGGCAGTGCTCGTCGCGTCCGCTCTGGGAATTACGATGTTCCGTGGAGGCGGGCGCATTGAAGGCGGGTCACCGCCCATTCGCTCCATCGCCGTGCTTCCTTTCAAGAATCTCACCGGTGATCCAAACCAGGAGTACTTCAGCGACGGGATGACCGAATCGCTAATCGCGCGTCTGGCGCAGATTCACTCGCTGTCGGTCACGTCGCGGACGTCGGCGATGCAATTCAAGAAAACGCAGCAGTTGATTCCGGAGATCGGCCGGGCCCTTGGCGTGGACGCGATCGTCGAGAGCTCAGTGCAGCGATCGGGGACGCGGGTGCTGATCATCGCGAACCTGATTCGTGCCTCGAACGAGGCGCACCTCTGGACGAAAGTGTTCAACGGGAGCACGGCGGATCTGCTGGAGCTCGAGTCGAACGTGACCGCGGCGATTGCCGACGAGATCCGTGCGGAGATCACGCCAGCCGAGCGGCAGCGGATCACGAAGACTCCTAGAAAGGTTGCTCCAGAGGCGCAGGATGCGTACCTCCTGGGGCGGTATCAACTTGGGCGGATCGACGGCGAGGCGTACCCAAAGGCGATCGCATCGTTCGAGCGCGCGATTTCCCTCCAACCCGACTACGCTGAGGCGTACGCAGCGCTGTCGTACGCTCGGCGCGCCTACAAGTATGCAGGCGGCCCCGCGGCGTCCGATCAGATTCGCAGCGCCGCATTCAAGGCGCTGGAACTTGATCCCGATCTGGCCGACGCACACGGCGCAGTCGGTGCAGTCAGCATGGACGATTGGCAATGGGAGCGCGCCGAGCAGGCGTTTCGGCGCGCCATCGATCTCAGTCCGGACAGCGAGGTTACGTGCAACTGCTACTCCGGCCTCCTCTCGATCCTCGGCCGTCATGCCGAGGCGGTTGCACTTGCCCAGCGCATGGCCAAAGTCAACCCACTGGTGTCCGGCTCATTTGTAAACCTCGGCGAGCGCCTCTTCGAGGCACGTCGCTATCCAGAAGCCGAGGCCGCATTTCGGCGGGCGCTCGACATGGAACCGCAGAATCTCCTCGCGCTGGCCTTTCTCGGCGCCGTCTATCAAGTCACCGGAAGGGCCAATGCGACCGTTCGTCTCTACGAGGGCTCTCCTATGCGCGAGTCACCGCACATGGCGGCCGCGCTGGCCGCCGCAGGACGCCGGCGTGAGGCGATGGAGCTTCTGAGAGCTGTGGAACCAAAGGCCTCTCCGTTCGACTATCTCGGTTTCGCGCGCGCGTACGGGTTCCTTGGTGACAAGGACCGCGCCTTCCAGTGGCTGACGAAAGCATTCGATGCGCGTGGGGTGTACATCGAATGGGCCAAACAGAGTCCGACGTACGACGTGTTCAACGGCGACCCGCGCTTCGACGCGCTCGTCGCCCGATTGCACCTCCCGACATGATCCGCTCGCTCCTCTGCGTCGTCCTTCTGATTCCCTCGATCAGTTTCGCGCAAGCGTCGCTCGCCGGCGTGGTGAAGGATTCGTCGAACGCCGTTCTCCCGGGCGTGACCGTGGAAACGTCGAGCCCCGCACTTATCGAAAAAACACGTACCGCGAGGACGGACGGCACCGGGCAATATCAGATCGTCGATCTGCGGCCAGGCACGTATTCGATCGCGTTCTCGCTTCCCGGATTCCGAACCATCCGGCGAGACGGCGTTGAAATCAGCGGTGCCGGTGTCACGACCATCAACGTGGAGCTGAACGTCGTTGACCTCACGGAGACGATCCTCATCGTCGATTTTCCTCCGGTTGTTGACGTGTATAGCGTGCGGCGTCAGACGGTGCTCGAGGACGCAGTCGTGAGCAAGCTCCCTGCGGCCCGCACCTATGGCGCGATCCTCGCGGCGATCCCCGCACTGCAAGGCGCGGGAGCGAACCCCGCCTTGTCGACCGACGCGAACCCGTTCTTTACAGTCCACGGCGGACCAGGCAATGAGGGGCGTGCCCAGTTGGACGGCCTGACTATCGGCGCCGCGATCAACGGCGGTGGCGCGACTGGCAACGCCATCGACACGGCAAACGCGCGTGAGGTTCAGGTCTTGATCTCAGGGGCGCTCGGGGAAGCGGAAGTCGGCGGACCGATTTTGAACATCGTGCCTGCTACCGGTGGCAATGTCTTCCACGGCATCGCGTTCGGATCTGGAGCAGGCACATGGGCGCAAGCGAACAACGTCGATGACACACTCAGAACGTCAGGCATCTCGGAGCCGGCTGCACTGTTCAAGCTCTGGGATGTCAGCTTCGCGTTGGGCGGACCGATCAGGCGAGACACGCTCTGGTTCTTCGGCAACGTCCGCGATTTCGGAAACCACACGGGTATCCCGGGTCTCTACGCCAACAAGTACGCCGGTGATCCCTCCCACTGGGACTATGCACCTGACCCGAACGTGACGGCGCGCAACGCGACGTCGAGGACGGTCGCCTCGGTTCGCCTGACGATGCAGCCGACGCCCCGGAATAAATTCGGGTTCTATTACGACTATCAGTGGACCTGTGACCAGGGCTCGTTCAGCACGACCGAAGGATGCCGTACGCGAGGCGTGGATTGGGTACCGGGCAGCGTCTTTGGCGCGTCGTACTCTCCCGAGGCGGCCACCAACTACACCGATGCGCGCGACATCGTCTCGCAGGCGACCTGGACGTCACCGGTCACCAACAAACTGCTGCTCGAAGCCGGGTATTCCACGTTCGTCAGCCGTTGGGGATGGATGAAGCAGCCCGATGCCGTCACGAATCTCGTGCAGATCACGACGGTCGTGCCGACGTTCAGAGTCTATCGCGGTGTCGACATCATGTTCGACAACGTTCAGAACCCGAATACGTGGCAGGCATCGGCCACCTATGTCACTGGCGCGCACAACATGAAGCTTGGGTATCAGGGTGCGTATCACGTCGAGGAGACGACTGACGTCGCGAATGACCCGCGATACATCCTCAGTGACCTCGGTTTCATTGCGCCAGGGATGTACTCAGCCACGATCCGTATCGCGCCCTGGCAGAAGAGCAACCGTACTGAGTACCACGCGTTCTATGCGCAGGACCAATGGACCAACGGCCGCCTAACGCTGCAGGGCGCGCTGCGCTTCGATCGCGCATGGAGCTGGTTTCCCGCCGAGCACAACGGGGCTCCGGAAACATCAGTGTGGAACGCGCAGCCGATCACCTTCGCCGCGGGGAAGGGCGTGACCGGTTATAACGACATTACGCCTCGCCTCGGAGTGGCGTACGACATCTTTGGTCGTGGCAAGACGGCGCTTAAAGTGAATGTCGGCGAATACCTGCAGAGCGCGAGCAACCAGGAGAACTACACCATCAGCAATCCCGCGTTCGACAGCCGCAACGGTCGACGTCCGCCGAACTTTCAGACGACCGCGTCACGAACGTTTCTCGACCTCAACGGCAATCACGTGCCCGACTGCAACATGCTGCTGCAGGAAGCGAACGGCGAATGCATCACTGCGCTCGGGAACTTCGCCAACCCGCTGACGCTGACGCAAGTGAACCCGGACGTGCTCCATGGTTGGGGTGTACGTCCTCGCGACTGGCAGGTGGGCGTGTCTGTGCAGCAGGAGATCCTTCCACGCACGTCGCTTGAAGTTGGCTACGCGCGCCGCTGGTTCAAGAACTTCTTCGTCACCGACAACATCAATCTCAATGCGAGCGACTTCCAGCTGACGACGCTGACTGCACCCGTCAATGCGAAGCTACCCGACGGCGGCGGCTTTCCTGTCTCGTACTACTTCCCGAAGCCCGGCGTGAACACGACGACGATCCAGGATCGGTATACATTCGCAAGTGACTACGGTGAGTGGACGAACTACTGGCATGGTGTCGATGCCACGGTGAACGCGCGACTGCGGCCGGGACTGGCACTGCAGATCGGGTCGAGCACTGGCCGTGCCGTCGCCGACAACTGCGACATCGTCGCGAAGGTGCCGGAGATACTCAATAACGCGTTGACGAACCCGTCATCGTTTGTTGCGACGAGATATCAACTCGCGGACTCGTGTCGCAAAGTCGAGACGTGGCAGACCCAGGTGAGAGGGTTCGTCGCGTACGCGATTCCGAAGATCGACGTGCTGGTCAGCAGCATCATGCGATCGCAGCCCAACGTCGTGTTCGGCGGAGGAGGCATACCGGGCGCTATGCCTGAAGGCAACAGCGCGGGATTGTCCGCGCTATATGCGACTCCTCAGGGTCAGGTGAACTTGCTGCAGCCGGGGCGGGTATACGGTGAGCGAATCAATCAGGTCGACATGCGGTTCGGCAAAGGGCTGACCTTTGGCAACCGCACGCGCGCCAACATCGCCGTGGATGTGATGAATCTTTCCAACGCCAATACGCCGACGTCGTACCAGCAGAACTACGGAGACGGCCGGCAATACCTGCAACCGCTGACGATCCTGAATCCGCGGCTCGCCCGGTTCAACGTGACAGTGGAGTTCTGACGGATGTTGATAAGCCCGTCCTAGATCTTCATTAGTCCCACCGGCCGATCGTGTGGCCGTCGGCGGCGAACTTGGCGCCGATGAAGAGACCGGCGGCGGTGCCGTCCTTCATCGGATTGAGACGCACCGTCACCTTGTCACCCGGCGTGAACGACGTGCTCCGCCATCCGCGTCGCGACAGCGTGTTCGGGCTCCCGCCTTCGAGACTCCATTCCTTCTTGGTGCCGTTGTCATCGACGATGACTTGGATCCAGATGTGGGGGTTCGCCCACTGCATCTCTTTCACGACCCCCGTCAACTCGAGCACCTTCGCATCGTCGAACATGGCGGCGGAGTGATGCGCGAGCAGCGCCGGAACGGCGAGCGTGATCCCGATCGCGACGAGCAGGGCCGATATCCGTGATGTCACAGTGCACCTCGCGTGATCAGTCTTTGACCTTGTCGATCGGTTTGCCGTCGGGTCCGAGTGTCAGCGTTCGTCCCGAGTTGCTGATCGGGTTGCGATTGTTCTCGGCGCAGGAATAGTCCCAGCCCCAGGTGCCGGGCGGCTGTTTCGTGTAGCGCTTGACGACGGTCCACGGTGCGGTGAGCGCCTTCGAGTCTTCGATCACCATCTGCGCTTCCATGGTCTTGTCGTCGATCTTGCGCATGCGAGTCGTGACACGGCTCGCATCGCTCAATACAAGGCCCGTGCGATCGACGATGACGTCTTTGCCGCTGAAGCCTTTGAGGGAGATGGTGGTGAACACGAGCGTGTCGCCTTCCCAGTGACCGACCGAGCTGCCGCTGTAGGTGGGCCAGAGATCGGCAGGCGCTGGATGCGTGCGACCGTCAGTGTAGATGCGAAGGATGTTCGGACCGTTCTCGCCGAGGACGACGACCTGCTGCGGTGTGACGACGAACTCGTACAGGTCCGGCAGATTCATCAGGCGCGGAAAGCCGTGCGGGGTGCCGCAGGTGCTGATCGGATCGGGAAACGTGCCCTGCTTCACGAGCTCGATGTGCGTCTTGTAGATCGCTTCGTACTCGGCGTTGTAGGGCGGGAATTCGCGGACGCCGGGCTCGCCGGCGCGTCCGTTCTTCGGCTGCACGGTGGCCGCGTCGAAGACGGTCGGGCCCTGCATGACCCAGGCGCCGCTCCAATCAGGAAGTGCGCCCGGCTTCGGTCCTGCGTTCTGCGCCGAGGCGACCGTCGCTGCCAGGCACAGGATGCCGATGGCACTCGCGGTGATGACACGCATGGCAGTCCTCATGGTTCGTGTGCTCCCGATAAGGTTACACCGGTGCAGGCGCGGCAGCCCGTTCGTGACCGCGATAGAATGTGAGGAAGTCGGGGCGTAGCGCAGCCTGGTAGCGCACCTGCCTTGGGCGCAGGGGGTCGCTGGTTCGAATCCAGTCGCCCCGACCA
>DATCXH010000200.1:0-13689 GCA_036565925.1 Vicinamibacterales bacterium | reverse complement strand
GCGTCGAGGTCATCGGAATCCCTGCGCTGGCGATCTTCTTTACAGCGGCAGCGTCGTCATTGAGATGACCAATGTGCGGCGTGTGCACGAGTACGTCTGGATGCGCCTCGACAGCAGCCAATGTGTCGATGACAGAGACCGCGTGCGTGATCGTCGGAATGTTGCGCTTCTTTCCTTCAGCGACGATCAACTTCAGCGTGTCGACTTCCGGCCCACCTGGTGTGGCTGTGATGATGGTCTTGAGATAGTCGTACTTGCGGCCGGCGATTGACTCGACGGCTTTGATCGTCTCGGCGGGTGGAATCGCGCCTGCGGCCTGCGTCGGACGCAGCGGCGGACGGGATGTGTCGAAGCGCGCTGGATCGCCGCGACCCGCTGGAGGACCAGAGCGCGCCAGAGGAATGATCTGTCCGATCAGGAGACGCGGTCCCTTCACCGTGCCGGACTCGACGCGCTGGCGCAACTCGAGCGCCTGGTCGGGACAGATCGCGCACAGGACGGTGGTGAAGCCGGCGTCGAGAAACTCCTGCATCTGCGCCGTCGAACGTTTGGCGAGCCATTCGGCCGGATCGCCGGTGGCGATGTGGCGGTGTGCGTCGATGAACCCGGGCATGACCGTCCGCCCCTGAGCATCGATCCGCTGCACGCCTGACGGTGCCGCACCCGCTCCCACCGACGCGATCTTGCCGCCGCGCACGACGACCGAGCCGCGCTCGATGACTCCGCCTTTGCCGTCGAGAATCCGGGCGTTGACGATGGCCAGATCCTGCGCCGCGATTTCGACGGGTGCGACGACGAGCGTGGCGAGCGTGACGCCAGCGACTGCGATCAGCGTTTTCATGAACCCCTCCGCGCGAGGAACTATAGCCTATGAAAAGCGCCTCGCCCTCGATCGAGTCTCGCCGGCGATTGAGCGGTTCGTTCCCGCACGCTGCGCGCGCGCCTACACTCTTGGGCGTTCCGGAGGTCACGATGATGCGGTCGGTCGCGGTCCTCGTCGCGATATGCGGCGTGTTGTTCAGTCCTGGCGAGAGCGCCGCTCAGGCCGTGGGGCACGCCGTGTAACCGGCTCGAGGGCGGCATGCGCACCGGCAAGGGCACGCCTGGTAACACCTGCAATTCAGGCGTTCCGAGCGCGGCATGAAGATCACCAACCGCCGTTTTGTCGTCGATCCCGAGATCGGGGCCGTCGTCGTGCTGTCGCGCTTCAGCAACAACGAATTGCCCGATAGCCACCTGTTCCGGTTCGAGCGCGGGAAGATCCATTACACCTTGACCGTGTGCACGATCCCGGCTGCGCGGTCCAGCGACCAACCCAGCAGGGCAAATAGGGAGGGCTCGTTCATGCGCGCCGGTCGCGCATCGACGGGTGCAAGCCGCTGTACGGCAAACGGTAAGCGGCTCACCACGTGATCCCGCGCTTCGCACCGCCAGCGCATGGCCATCTTCTGTTCTCCCCCGTATAAGCGCTCAAACGGAGGGAGACGATATGACTAGCAGCAAGCGCCTCGTGGTCCTCGGCATGGGAACGTTGATTCTTGGCGTCTTCGCCACCGCGATCCCCGCACACGCACAGTCCAAGGAGGCTCGCGGAACAGTCACCGCGGTGACTGAGTCGACGATATCGATGAAGGCTGGCGCCGAGCAGTTGACCTTCTACGTGGATAGCGGCACGCACCTCGACGTCCGGACCGCCGAGCGCGATCTGCAGAAGGCACAGCCCGGCAAGCCGAGCCCCAGGGTGAACAATTTCTTCGAGCCGGGACAAGCTGTGCTGGTCCGTTATCGCGAAGAGAAAGGCCGGAACCATGCGCTCGATATCACGCGGATCAGCAGCGCGGGCGGGAACGGCGGCTCGGTCAGTGACCCGGCAAAGGTCTCCGAAGGCAAGGTCAAGCTCGTCACCGATTCCCAACTGGTTCTCGACGCGGGTGGCCGCGAGATGAGCTTCGCCATCAACGGCGATACCAACGTGCTCGCAAAAGGCGCGACGAAGACGACCAAGGCTGCCGGCGGCACCACCGCCATCACCACATTCGTCCATTCCGGCGATCAGGTCAGCGTCTCGTATCACGAGGCCGGTGCGAGAATGACCGCATCAGAGGTTCGGGTCAGAGTCGCCAGCCGCTAATGCACCTGCGCCTGTGTCAGAAGGGTCGCGACTTTCTGCAGAAGCTCACGCGGCGTGAACGGCTTCTGCAGAAAGCCGATCGTCAGGCCGTTCTCGGGTATCTCTTCAGCGCTGTAACCTGACATCAACAGGATGGGAAGGCCGGGTTGCTCCCTGGCGACGCGACGCGCCAACTCGAGTCCGCCCATTCGGGCCATCACGACATCAGTAATCACCAGATCGATGTGCCCGTTATGGCGGCGCACCAGGTGAATGGCCTCTTCGCCATCGTGCGCTTCGACGACGGTGTAGCCGGCGCGGCCCAGGACTCGTGCGGTGATTTCGCGCACGAGCGTCTCATCCTCGACGAGGACGATCGTTGCGGGATGCCCTGCATCGACTGGCGGCGTCGTGACGGTGGGCACATCAGCGGATTTGCTTGGCTCGACAGCCACCCACGGCAGGAAGAGGCGGAAGCAACTGCCGCGGCCGGGCTCCGAGTCCACGTGCACATGACCACCGCTCTGCTCAACGATCCCGTACACGCTGGCAAGCCCGAGGCCCGTGCCCTTGCCGACATCCTTCGTGGTGAAGAAGGGATCGAATGCCAGTCGCTTGGTCGCGGCATCCATACCGATGCCGGTATCTCTGACGATGAGCGCGACGTAACGGTCCGCGGGAAACGTCGTACCCTCGGGAACTCCGTCAACGAACTCGGTCGTGATGGTGAGAGTCCCACCCTGAGGCATTGCATCGCGCGCATTCGTGGCCAGGTTGATGATGGTCTGCTGCAGTTGCGTGGGATCGGCTTCGACGTGCAGCGCCACACGGGCCAGCGAGACCACCAGATGAATGTGTTCGCCAATCAGATGCGCCAGTAACGGGCGAACCTCGTTGACGACGGTGTTGAAGTCGAGGACCTGTCGCATCATCACCTGCCGCCGGCTGAAGGCCAGCAACTGGCTCACTAATGTGGCGCCACGATTGGCCGCGCTCTTTATCTCTGCGAGCCGCGAACGGTCGCGCGGGTTCCGACTATCGGCGAGCAACAACTCGACACTGCCGAGCACGATGGTCAGGAGATTGTTGAAGTCGTGGGCCACGCCACCAGCGAGCAGCCCAACGGATTCCATTCGCTGCGCATCGCGCAAGGCTTCGCTCTGCCGTTCCAACGCGGCGCCGCGTTCAGCCACACGCTGTTCGAGTGTCTGGTTCGTTTCCGCCAGAGAGACCTGTGCGGCTGCCAGTCGCGCCAGCAACTCGCTGTTCTCGAAGCGGAGGCGGAACGCTGCGGTCACCGCCCAATGGGAGTTGGACGCGACCAACCACATCGCGAGGCCGTAGACGATGGCGAGTCCGCTCATCGCGATATGCGGGACGTCACCCTCAGCAAACAGCCGCGCCGCGACCGGCACGATGGCCGACGCCGCAAACGCGCGAAATGCCGGGAGGTGCAGTGCCAGTGTGCCTGACGCACCGGCGACCATGCCGCCGATGGCGAACACCAGCACCAGTTGAGGAATAGGTGGGCGCGGATCGTAGAGCAACGCGCCGCCCACTCCCCAGAGGAGGCCGGTCACGAACGCGCCCCACACGAGTCGCCGAGCCCAGGTCGCCGTAAATTGTGCGGATGGCTGCTCGCGGAGATATCGTCGCCGAAGCAGGGCACGGACGATGATCACCGCGGTCATCGCCAGCACCCACGCGATGAGCAGACGGCGATCGGCGGTTGGCCAGAGTACGACGGCGACAATCGTGGCGGCGAGCGGACTCACCGCGAAGATCGCAAGGCTCTGGCTATAGAGGGTTCGAATCTGTTCGGCCTGGACGGCGGCATCGGTCGCCGCAGGCACGTCGTGCACCACTGTTGACACCCAACCTTCGCGATGACGCAGGGGCTGTCGCGAGAATATCACCTGACTCAACGGCGCTCGGCCGCAGATCGAACGGGCATGCACAGTTCGCGCGCACGTTCGGACGAGCTGGAGGTGTTCAACGTGAATAGGGCGCGTTGCCGGTATCAGCCGCGCAATGTCGTGGGGACGTGCACAGCGTCAGGACGAGTTACGTCAGACGCGTGCGTCAACGATGTGCGCACAGACTCACGCATCCGCCATCGCGAACGATGTCGAAGGCTCCACCACGGCCGCCGAATCGAGGTTCACTCTGTCGAGCGCAACGCCGCGTTCGTTCGATCCGGCAAAGACGTTCTCCTCATCGCAGTCAAGCCGCACACGATCGATCGCATAGGCATACTCGTCCTCGCCGAAAGTTAACGGCACTTAAGCCAATCCGGTGCCACAGCGTAGTGAGTCGACAAATCAAGACACTGGACGGCGGCGCGTGTTGATCCCGTGCGAGGTGGCGATTTCGATCCGCAGTCTGAGGGGTGGGGCCATGCTGAACGGTGGATCAACCGCCGCCGAGCCAGGGGCTTTTGTCAGCTCCCGGACGCTTGCGCGGAGGCTCGTCGCGACCTTCCTCCCTGCGATGCTTCTTGATCCCTTGATCCGGATCAGGCTTGTCCGGTTTGTTCTGTCCACCGTCCTGATTCCGTTCGCGAGGGTTTCGGTCGCCCTGATCCATGGAGTGCCTCGCCCAGGATCGTAGCGACATCGCGTGGTCCCAGCTAATGAGGTGCGCTAAGGCCGAGGTGATCGGCCACGCATTCGCCATGTGCAAAGGAGGGAATGGCCAGTGCCATCACCATCAACACGCCAACCGCGGGAGCACGCTTTGATGAAAGGATGAATGGATACCTCATTATCTCCGCCCGCGTGGTCTGCCGGGCGCGTTCGCCAAGGCAGTAATTTCACTGGGCGCGCGCCTGAGATACGCTGCAACCCGTGCAGCTGAGATGTGACGTAGCGATCATCGGGGCGGGTATCGCGGGATTAGCGGCGAGCGTGCTGATGCGAAATGCCGGCCTGCACGTGATCTGTTTCGACTCGCGCCCGTACCCCCATCGCAAAGTCGGCGAGTCGCTCGACTGGTCGAGTCCGCGGTTGCTCCGCAGCGTCGGCATCGATCTCGGGCGCCTCCTCGCCGACGGCGCCGCGACCTACAAGAAAATGATCGTGGTCTACGAGCTCGGAAATGAGGCGTGGCGGGCGACCCCACCACGGGTCATTCGCCGATCCCCACTTCGATTGGAAACCGAGACGTTCCATGTCGACAGGACTGCGCTGGATGAGAGGCTCTACGAGCACGCGTGCGCCCGAGGGACGGAATTCATTTGGGAGCGCGTGACGGATGTGCATACGGACGGCGATCGGGTGACGGGCTGTTCGACTGCAACAGAACGAAGCGTACACGCGCACTGGTATCTCGACGCGAGCGGCACGGCGCGTGTGCTGTCGCGCGCAATGGGCATTCCAACGGTGACCTACGGTCAACGGAAAGTGTGTCTGTGGACGTACTTCGACACACCGCCTCTCCACGACGGCACGGCGTTCTTCGTGGACAACCGTGACGGGTATCTCAGCTGGGTCTGGGACATTCCGATATCGTCGCAGCGGACCAGCGTTGGTTTCGTCATCCCTGCGGAGACGCTGCGGGCACGACGGAGTGCCGGACAATCCATCGAAGGGATTTTCCGCGGCGAGCTGTCACGGTATGAGCGCTTCCACCGTCTGCTGGTCGACACACCCGTCCTCGACATCGAGCGCACGTCCTTTCAGCCTTACGTCACACAAAGAGTCTGCGGAGAGAACTGGCTCATCGCCGGCGAGGCGGCATCGATGCCCGATCCGCTGACTGGCAACGGCGTGACCTCTGGTATCCGTCACGCGCGGCATGCGACCGACGCGATCCTGGCCTCTGAGCACGAACGAATTTCGGCGCAGCGCCGCCGGCTGTACACGCAGCACGTCGTGCGACTTGGACATTCCTTCAACGCCCACATCGAACGTGCGATTTATCAGCGGTCCATACGCTGGGGACTTGGTCTTCGAGCGGCCACGTACATCTACACGTTCTTCGCATTCTTCATGAACGCGCCGCACGCACGCTTCGACCCTCGGGGACGGATCGGTATGCGCGCCTTCAGCCTGTTATTTCTGGGTGCTCGTGGATGGATCGCCGGTTGGACACTGGTGGCGCGAACCGCGCTCTGGTATCGGGGCCGCCTACACAGCGAGAGCTGATCGTTCGAGAACGGGCATGCCAGCGGCCCGCTCGGCCTGTAACGCGTGCCGGTGCTGGTGACGCGGAACGAGCGTCAACGCTGCATACAGGTTGCACCGCACGCGGCCATCGAAGGGAGACCGCAGCGTCACGCGATCGATGGGAAGACCGTCTGCCGCGTGCACGCACGCGATGATTTCCGACTGCAGCCTCGTGAATTCGGCCACGACCGACTCGGGCGATTCCTCACCTGACGGCACGAATGCGGGCAGCGTTCGCGTTCGCAATCCGTTCGACGGCGCAATCAAGGTCCAGACCGCCCAACCGACCACGCCTCGCCGATATTTCGGCGCCGCCGGGTTCGGGCCCGCGGCCACTTCGCGAAGTCCAGCGTGCAGCAGTGGCAGCATCGCGTGAGACGTCAGGTTGAGATGTGCGATGCATTCTGCCGGTGACCAGCGTCCGGGAGCCTGACGAGCGCTCCAGCCGTCACGCGGCAACCAGCGGCGCAGGAGATGAACCCTCTCCTCCGCTGCCTGCAGGTCGTCGACGATCGCACTCAGCTGGGCGTGCACGGGTCCGGATTGTAGCCGCAGCGCAGGCCGCTGACTCTAGTACGTCTGCACTAGGTGGCGTAACCCTAGTGGCTTCGCAATATTGAGCCAGCGCGGTGCCCTGCCTAGAATCCGGGCTTCGCACGAAGCTCATGCCACACATCGCTCTGCCTGACGGCTTGCCCGGAATCACCAGCGGTTTCGCATTCCGTCCCGAGACAGCCAAGCCGATGCGCGAGCTCGCTGAAGTACTGCTGCGCGGCTCGAACACGCTGACCAGCGCCGAGCGCGAGATGATCGCGGCGTTCGTCTCGAGTCGCAACGACTGCCATTTCTGCCACGCCAGCCATCGTGCCGCCGCCGCTCATCACATGGACGGTCGCTACGAGGTCGTCGACGCGGTCAAGCAGGACTACGAGTCCGCGCCAGTGTCGCCGAAGCTCAAGGCGCTGCTGGCAATAGCCGGCAAAGTGCAGGAGGGCGGCAAACAGGTCACGACGGCCGATGTCGAGCGAGCCCGAGGCGAAGGCGCGACCGATCGCGAGATCCACGACGCCGTCCTCATCGCCGCCGCGTTCTGCATGTTCAACCGCTACGTCGACGGCCTCGCGACGCTGACACCAACCGACGAGCAGGCCTACGACATGATGGGACAGCGGATGGCAAAGGAAGGCTATGTCCGCACCAACAGGTAGAGACACTGCGCTCTATCTGCCCGACGTCGAGACCCGTCATCAGCCCGGCACGTATCACGACCTGATTGCCGCAGCGCGTGCGCAGGGTGCCGAGTACTCGAAGATCTGGGACCTCTTCGCGTTCCAACAGTCGTTCACGATCCACATGGGACGCTTCACGCAGGGCGTGCTGCGCCAACCGGCAACGATCAGCGCGGCGCTGCGCGAGCTGATCGCGGCGTATACGTCGTACCAAAACCAGTGTGCGTTCTGCACGCAGGCGCACGCTGCGGCAGCCAGCGAGCTCTACAACGACGCCGCCCTGGTGTGGACGGCCCTTCGCGATCTCGATCGCGCGCCGCTCGACGACAAGACGAAGCTGTTGCTCCGCTTCGTCGGCAAGATGACCACCGCGCTGCCGTCCACGACTGCTGACGATATCGACGCATTGCGCGCTGCCGGCTGGGACGACGAAGCCATCTACTTCGCGATCACGACCTGCGCGCTGTTCAACTTCTACAACCGTTGGATTACCGCGACCGGCGTACCCGAGATGTCGCAAGACGGCCACCGTCGTCAGGGCAAGGCGCTCGCCGAGCGTGGCTACATCCGCGATTGACACGACATGGCGCACATTTCGTTACCCGAAGGACTGCCCGGCATCCGCGGGCCGATGGCGTTTCGGCCCGACACGGCGAAGCCGCTCAACGATCTCGTCGACGTACTGCTGCGCGGGCCGCACACGCTTTCACCAGGCGAGCGCGAGCTGATCGCGACATTCGTCTCTGCGCGCAACGACTGCCGCTACTGCCAGACGATTCATGGCGCAATCGCCGCGCACCATCTCGGCGGCGACGAACAGCTCGTCATCAACGTCAAACGCGATCCGCACCACGCCGCGGTCTCGGACAAGTTGAAGGCGCTGCTCGTCATCGCCGGCAAGGTCGCCGAGAGCGGCAAACGGGTGACCGAGGCCGACATCGCGCGTGCCCGACAGCACGGCGCGACCGATCTCGAGATCCACGACACGGTGCTCATCGCCGCCGCATTCTGCATGTTCAACCGCTACGTCGACGGCCTTGCCACATGGGCACCGGACGATCCCGATTTCTACCGTCAACGTGCGGCGCTCGTCGCTGAAAACGGCTACGCCGCCTCCACCGTGAACCGATGACAAAAACCACGACAATCCTGACACTGCTTGCGTGCCTGCTGGTACGGACTCCGGCCTTCGCGCAGGAGACGACCGGCTCGATCGAGGGCACCGTCACCGACAAGACCGCCGGCGCGATCCCCGCCGCTCGCGTCGCCGCACGAAACGTGCAGACCGGGTTCACCAAGGAAGCCATCGCGGGTTCCGATGGGTTCTATCGGCTGCTCCTCCTGCCGGTCGGCGAGTACACCATCACGGTCGATGCCGCGCAGTTTGCGACGCTCGTGCGCGACGGCATACAGGTGAATCTCAGTCAGACGTTGCGTCTCAACCTGCAGATGGACGTCACCAGCGTCGCCGAAACGGTGACGGTCGAAGGCGGGGCTCAGCTGGTCGACACGACGACGAACGCGCTCGGACGTGTCGTCACCGGTCGCGAGCTCGTCGACCTTCCTCTCAACGGGCGGAATTTCACGCAGCTCGGTCTGCTCCAGACCGGCGTCGCACCACTCACGGCCGGTGTGGCGACGGCCGGCGGCAGCCTACGCCAGGGACAGGCGTACGCGGTGAACGGCATGCGTCCCGAGTCGAACATGTATCTCGTCGACGGCGGGCAGAACCTCAATCGCATGGATGGCGGCTACGCGTTGAAGCTTCCAGTCGAAGCGATCGCGGAGTTCCGCATTCTCACGCAGAGCGCGCCACCCGAATACGGCGGCACCGGCGGAGCCACCACCAGCGTCGTCACCCGATCGGGTACCAATCAGTTCCACGGGAATCTCTATGAGTTCGTCCGCAACGACGCGTTTGACGCGCGAAACTTCTTTTCCGAGGGCGTGGAACCGCTCAAGCAGAACCAGTTTGGCGGCACGATCGGAGGCCCGATCGCCCAGAATCGCGTGCTGTTCTTCGGCTACTACGAAGGCTTCCGCAATAAGCAGGGCTATACGACCACAGCCACGGTGCCGACCGATCGTCAGCGCTCTGGTGACTTCTCCGATCTCGGGACACCACTGATCAACTTTGCAGCCGGCGGCGTGCCGTTCCAGGACAACCGTCTACCGGCGGCGGCGATCAACCCGGTGGCGTTGAACGTCCTCAACATGTATCCGCGCGCAAACGTCGGTTCGTCGCTCTATCGAGAGACCGTCATCATCCAGAACGTCCTCGATCAAGCCGGTGGTCGCGTCGACATCAACTCGTCAGCCAACGATCAACTGTTTGCGCGCTACTCGTACTCGGGTGGACACAATATCAATCCGGTGTCGGTGCGCGGCACTGATGCGCCGGGCTTTCCGACACGCGACGATCTCGGAACACACCTGGCAACGGTCTCGAGCACGCATATCTTTTCGCCGAGGATGACCAACTCGGCTCGCGTGACCTACCTGCGTCACGAGTTCCTCTTCGACCAGCGACTCAACCAGACACCGCCGAGCGCACTTGGGTTCGGCTTCGCCTCCTCGAACGACTTCGGCCAGGGCCCGCCCTTCTTCAATATCGCGGGTTACTCACCGATCGGTGGCGCGATCACCGGACCTCGCAACACGACGCAGTCGACTGTCGAGATTCAGGACGGCGTGACGTGGAGCAACGCCAAACATCTGATGAAGATCGGCGGAGAATATCGGCGCAGCGGTATCGACATGCAGCAAGCGATCGCGCCGAACGCGTTCTTCGTGTTCGCCGGCACCTTCCCCACCAACAACGCGGTCGCGAATCTGATGCTGGGTGCGCCGGTGGTGTTCTATCAGGGTCTCGGCAACTTCGAACGCGGCATCGACGTCTGGGGTGTCGGCGCGTACGCGCAGGATGAGTGGCGCATCACACCACGGATGACACTGAACTACGGCCTGCGCTACGAGCGCATCAATCCATTCACCGAAGTCGACGATCGGCTGAACGCGTTCGTACCTGGCGTGCAGTCGCAGGTGAGGCCCGATGCACCGACGGGCCTGCTGTTTCCCGGCGATAACGGACTGCCGCGCGGCATCGCCCGGAGCGTGAACGCCTTGATGCCGCGCCTCGGCGTGGCGTGGGATCCCACCGGCACGGGCACGTGGGCGGTTCGCGGGAGCTACGGCCTCTTCTACGATCAATTCCAGAACGGATCGGGCACGGCGTCGCAGGTGGCGATCAGCGCGATCCCCGCAGCGCAGTTCGTTCAATACAGCGGCGCCGGTTTGAATTTTCAGAACCCCTTCACCGGCCGCGTGTACCCTGCGGCCAACACCTTCGTGCCTCCATCCACCGTGTTCGCGCTCGACGTCGATGCGAAGCCGCCGCAGGTGCAGAACTGGAACGTCGGCGTGCAGCGCTCGCTCTTCGACAAGTACGTCGTTGAAGTGCGCTATGTCGGCGCAGCGGCGACGCACCTGCCGCGCAACGTCGAAGCGAACCCCGCAGTCTTCGGCCCTGGTGCGACGGCGCAGAACGCCGACCGTCGCCGCATCTACGGCAACTGCCCGGCGGACGGCGTCAGCAACTGCGACTTCTCGACGATTGCGATGCTCAAGACCGTGTCGCGATCGCGTTATGACGCCGGACAGTTCAGCGTCTCGCGTCGTTTCGGCAACGCCATCGGCTTCAACGTGTCCTACTGGGTGTCGAAGTCGATGGACCACCTCTCGGCGATGAACCTCTCGGGCGCGGCCGCCAAGCCCCTCGCTGGTGAGAACGATCTCGCGCAGAATCCATTCGATCTCGAAGCCGAATGGGGCCCGTCTCTCTTCGACGCGCGTCATCGTCTGGTGGCGAGCGCGAGTTGGCTGCCGCGGATCTCAACCGAACTGCCGGCCGCAGTGCAGACTGTGTTTGGCGGCTGGCAGGTGAACGGCATCGCGTCATACAACTCGGGAACACCATTCACCGTTTCCGACTCCGCCAACGTCGCGCTGCAGGCCAACAGCCCGCCGATCTCGGGATTCCCAGCCAGCCGTCCGAATCTCGTCGGCGATCCGAACGCGGGGCCACACACCGTCGATGCGTGGTTGAGCCGCGGAGCATTCGAGCGGTTGAACGTCGCCACACAGGCCGGGCAGTTCGGCAACGCCGGTCGTAACATCGCGCGCGGGCCATCGTTTGCGAACATCGATCTGTCGCTCGTGCGCGACTTCCAGGTGTCTTCCTCGACGCGCCTGCAATTCCGCGCCGAGGTGTTCAACGTGCTCAATCACGTGAACCTCGGGCTGCCGGTGGCCGATCTGAATTCATCGAGCTTCGGAAGAATTCTTTCGGCGGGACCGCCGCGACTCATGCAATTCGGCGTGAAATGGATCTTCTGAGGTGATGAGCACTTCTCCCGCGGCTCCTGTCCTGCTGGACGCAGCGGCAGACGTTCGCGCCACGCGAACGCCCTACGTCCTGCTCGCCCTCGTCGGCCTTGGCGGTTTGTTCTACGGCGTCACCGGCCCTTTGGTCAGTGCGTTCATTCCGCCGCTCGTGCAACAGGTCCTCGGCGACCGGCCGACAGCGATCGGCATCGTCATGACGATCGACAACGTGCTGCTGCTCCTGCTGGTTCCGTGGGCAGGCGCGGCGTCAGATCGCAGCGCCGGACGTTACGGCCGTCTGCCGCTCGTCGTCGCTGGTCTGCTGCTCGCGTCGGTTGGAATGGCAGTGGTTCCGTGGGCTGGCACGGCCGGGCTCACCGGTGTCGTGGTCGCGCTCGTGATCCTCCATACCGGCACGAACCTGCCGCGCGCCCCGTTTCAGGCACTGCTCGCCGACGCGGTTCCATCGCGCTTTCGGTCGCTGGCGTCAGCATCAGGCACGTTCCAGATGTGCGTCGCCGGGATCGTCTTTCTCATGCTGGGTCAGATGTTCGGCATGAGGGCAGCGTTTCTCGCCGCCGCAGTGACGGTGCTCGTCGTCAACCTCGCCGTCGTTGTCGGTTTGGGCACGCGTTCAGAGATGATGGCAAAGAGTGACGTTCCGTCATTCCACTCGCTGGTCGATGCGGTGCGATCGGCCATTACCGGCGCGGTGCCTGGCTTGCGCTCCGTGTTCGTGGCTTCGTTTCTGTTGCAGCTGACGTTTCAGACGTTCACCACGTGGTATTCGCTGTATGGGAGAGAGCGTTTCTCAGCAGGCCCGGACGCGGTCACGTTCGGGATGATCGCGTGGGCAATGGGAGGCGTCATCGGCGCGCTGCCTGCCGGAGCGATCGGCGTGCGGATCGGTCGTCGCGCGGCTATGCTTCTGGGCTTCGCGCTGATGGCGCTCGTGCTCATCGCGCTCGACCGAGCAGGCTCGCTGACGATGGTCATGCCGCTGCTCGCGCTGGCCTCGGCGTGCTGGACACTTCCGATGGCCAACGCGTTCCCGTTGTTCGTCGAGCCGATTCCGCGCCAGCATCGCGGTGTGCTGGCTGCGCTCTTTCTGCTCTCGATGGCGCTCGGCGGAGCAATCGGCGATCCGCTGAACGGTAGCCTGTTCGAGCTGTTCGGCGGATATCGTCCCCTCTTTTTGATGATGGCCACCTATACCGCGCTGGCCTTCATTGCGGTGCTGCTCGTCCCGCGAGGGGCTGGCGAAGCGTCCATGGAACTCGACGCGACGACGTAACGTTGACCAGGCTCGAGCGACTGCCTCGCGTTCAGCGGCCGTTCAGGCCTTGCGCGGCCAACGCCTCGCGCAGAATCTGGGCTGATCCGGGCGAGGTCTTATGGGCATTCGCGATATACAGACCGCCCGCCATCATGAGCGGCGTCCACCCCAATCGGTTCTTCGCGTTCACCTCGGCACCCTGATCGATCAAGTACTTGACGATTGACGGCTGGTTACAAATCACCGCGCCGTGGAGCGCGGTCATCTCCGCGAAGCGCGGATCGCCCATGCCCAAATCGATCAGCTCCTGAAAGTTGTCTGGATATTTCAGCAGCGTGCCCTCCGGCGTTCCGATCATTTTGTAATCGCCGAAGGTCGTCCGCGCGTTGATCTTGTTGCCAAGCGCCAGCGCGAGCTTCACGGCATCCAGCCGTTGCGATTCCGGAACGCCCGAGAAAGGCCCCGCGGTCTCGCCTTCGTAGTAGTCAAGGCAGGCGGCGCCCATTAACGGCGTGACGCCGAAGC
>DATCXH010001044.1:0-5442 GCA_036565925.1 Vicinamibacterales bacterium | reverse complement strand
CGGCGCGATGCCCGCTTCGCGGCAGGCGTGCGTCAGCGTCCCTGCGCCATCGTCCATGCCGGTGACCGCGATGAGCGTCGCCTGGCCACCAAGCGCGTTGATGTTGTGCGCGACGTTGGCCGCTCCGCCCATCCGGAACATCTCGTGATCGAAAGCGACCACCGGTACCGGCGCCTCCGGCGAAATTCGCGTCACCCGGCCGACGATGAACTTGTCGAGCATCGCGTCGCCGATCACGAGCACGCGAGCACTGCTCGCGGCGCCGGCGATCCGCCGCGCCCGATCAGGCGTGATCGGCGGCAGCAGCATGAGGGTCGGGTCGTTCCGCGGCAAACGGCAGTGTGACGACGATCAGGAACAGCATCAGGAATTCCGAGTCGCCGAAGTTGTATTCGAACATACCGGCAGACAACATCGCCGCAATCGCAGCAAGTGCACCTGCGGCGAGCACTCGGTCCTCAGCACTGCGGAAAATCCGGAAGACATTCGCAACGAGCATGCCGATGAAGACGAGCCAGACCGCGAGGGCAGGCAGCCCTCGTTCGGCGGCGATCTGCACCGGCACGTTGTGCAGATGCGGGTTTACCTTCTGCACGCCGTTCGGGTCCCGATACTGAGGGTAGAGGCGTTCCACCATATTCGGACCAACGCCGGCCAGCGGATGGTCCTTGATCATCTCGGCGCCGGTCTGCAGCATGGCTACGCGATCGCGGCTGCTCGGATCGCGCAGATCGAACACGGACATGAGGCGATCGGTGATCCGATCGGGCGCCAGCGCGAACAGCAACGCGATGATCACCGGGATCAGGCCGGTCAAACGGAAGTCCTTCAGGATGAACAGCAGGCTGACGCCGACGCACACACCTACCCACGCGCTGCGCGTGAACGTGAGCGTGAGCGCGACGATGAGCGCCGGCATCACCAGCGCTGGCCAGAGTCGGTCGCGCACGCCGAAGACGAGGCGCGCAGCCGCAACGCCGATCACCAGCATCAGCGTGCCCGAGTACGTCATGTAATGGCCCATCGTCCCGCGCGGACGCAGGCGCAGACTGTCGAAGTGCAGCATGCCGTACTGAATGATTCCGTACGCAGCGGCCAATGCGCCGACGGTGACGATCACCTCCAGCACCGTTCTGGTGCGCGCGCCGCGCGCCACGTCGTAGACGACCGGGACGATCAGGAAGAGATAGAGCTGCCGGCTGTCGATGAAGCTCTCAATGGGATCGATCGAGAACGCTGCCGAAACCAGCGTGACGGCGGCATAGGCGAGCAACGGCCAGAAGAAGCGAGGTGCGGCCGGGCGCGTCTTGTCGCGCGCGAGCGTGGCCACCCAGGCAAACAACAACAGGACCAGAAATGCCTCAGCCGCGACGATCGACACCTGCACCGTCGCGACGAACGCCATCAGCAATGCGACGGTTACTCGATCGAGCAACGGCGTCGACTGGGCGCCTGACGATAAGCTCAAGGTCGTGGCGTTCATGTCAGTACACGCTCCACCGCGGACAGTACCTGCTCCGGCGTGATCCTCGTCAGGCACCGGAAATCTCCAGGTATGCAGCGACGCTGATCACAGGGCCGGCACGGCAGCTCCCCGGCGTGCACCATCTCGGCGCCGAGCCGCGGATCCCGCCACGGGCGGGACCGCTCCGGCAACGTCGGCCCGAGCAGCTCGACGATCGGCGTGGAGGTCGTCGAGGCCACGTGCAGCGGCCCGCTGTCGCCCCCAATGTACACCGCCGCGCGGGCAACGAGAGCGTGAAGCTCATTCAAGTCCCATTCGAGCAGTGGCGGCAGGGATTCGGGGCGGGACAGCTTCGACCGGGCGGCCTCTGTCACCCGGGTCGCTGCCGCCGCATCGGATGGGCCAGAAGCGACGATGATGCGGCAACGGGAGTCACGCTCGGCGAGGCCGACGATCGTCGAACAGAACGCCTCTTCGGGCCAGCGCCTGAATTCATTTCCGGCGCTGACGTGCACGACGACGATGCGGTGAGCGTCGTGGATGCCGGCGCCTTCGAGGCGCTCGCGAACGCGACGAGCAGCGTCGGTGTCCTCGATCATCTCTACCGGGTCGTGCTCGGGCGTGCACGCGCCGATGCCCAGCGGCGCGAGCAGATCCCATTGATTGATGACCGAATGACGAGGAAAGAGATCGGGCGATCGCTGGACCCGATGCGTGTAGATCCACGACCGCCACGGCATGTCATAGCCGATGCGCATCGGCGCACCGCTGGCCCACGTCAGCCATGCCGCGCGTGGGCCACCGTGCAGATCGATCGCGATGTCGAATTGTTCACGGCGCAGTCGTTGTCCAAGCGCGATGTCGTCCAATGCTCGTCTGGCCCCTCGCCGACGGGCGGCGACGATCACGTCGTCGAGATGTGGATTGCTGCGAACCACCGGAGCCGCTGACGGCTCGACGAGATACGCGATGTGGGCGTCGCGATAGTGGCGGCGCAGGGCACGGATAACGGGTGTGGTGAAAACGACGTCGCCGATCAGGCGCAGGCGAACGAGCAGGATTTTCACTGGCGTTCACGCTTCTCAGTTCTCAGTTCGCGGTTCGCGTTCATGTTCGGGTCGAGCCGACTCGCTCGCCTTTCGCTGCACTACCCCGAGGCCGCGTCGAATTTCGAACCATGAACAGGAACGGAGAAGGAGAACTGAGAAGCCCGAACGGCAATGTTCTTTCAGGGCTCGATGGTCGCCTCGTCAATCAGCATGACTGGAATGTCGTCCTTGATCGGATAGACACGGTGGCATGTGCCGCACTTCAGAGCGGTGCCGTTCTTCACCAGCGTGACCGGTGTTTTGCAGTTGGGGCAGGCAAGAATCTCAAGCAGTTCGGCGTCCACAGGCATCGTCAGCTCCGACTGGGAAATATAGCATCTTGCGCTAAGATCATTGCGTGATGCTGTTTACGCGCCGCTCGACCCTGGGCGTGATGATCGCCCTGTTCATCGGGACACCGCTGTCGGCGCTGGCTCAGGCGCCAACAGACACCTACTACGAATTCCTGCTGGCTCGACGGCTCGAGGCCGACGGCGACGTCAAGGGCGCGCGTGCTGCGCTCGACCGTGCCGCCGCTGCCGATCCCAAGTCGGCCGAGGTTCGTGCTGAGATTGCTGCGCTGCATCTGCGCCGGAATGAGCGTGCTGAAGCGGAGAAGGCGGCGAAAGCCGCGCTCGCGATCGATGACAAGAACGTCGAAGGCAACCGCGTGCTCGGCCTGTTGTACGCCGCGGCCGTTGACGCAAGCAATGAACGAAACAGTGCGCAGGCGTCGGCCAACGTCAAGCAGGCGATCTCCTATCTCGAGAAGGCGTCCGCAGGCACCACTGTCACTGCCGACCCCCAACTCTTTTTCACGCTCGGTCGCCTGTATATTCGCGACGGCTCGCCCGACCAGGCCGTGCAGACCCTCACGCGGGTGCTCAGTCAGAATCCCAACTCGGTGCAGGGCCGTCTGGCAATGGCGCAGGCCTACGCTGCTGCAAAGGATCTGAAGTCGGCGATCAACACGCTGCAGGAGATCATCGAAGACGAGCCGCGCGTGGCCTCTGCGCTCGCGCAGTATCAGGAAGATGCCGGTCTCCTCATGGACGCAGCGGCCAGCTACACACTGGCGCTTGCGGTGCGGCCAGGCGATCGCGACTTGAAGGTTCGGCGCATTGCGGTGTTGCTCGAGGCCAAGGAGTACGCCCGTGCCGCCGGATTTGCCGGCGACGCGCGCAAGCAGCATCCGACCGAGCCGGTCTTCCCCAGGTTGCAGGGCCGAGCCCTCTTCGACTCCGGCGATCGCAGTGGCGGCATCTCGGTACTCGAGGCTGCTGTGAAGCAATTTCCGAAAGACACCGCGACGATGTTCGCGCTGGCTGACATCTACGCTGATGCCGGACGCGCCCAGGATGCCGAGCGCCTGCTACGGCAGTTGCTGGCTGCCGAGCCGGCCAACGCCAACGCGCTGAACTATCTCGGCTACCTCCTGGCGTCGCGCGGCGAGCAACTCGATGAAGCGATTCGGCTCGTTCGCCGCGCCCTTGATGCCGAGCCCGAGAACGGCGCCTATCTCGATAGCCTCGGATGGGCACACTTCCGCCGCGGCGATTTGGACGACGCGGAGAAGTATCTCGAAGCTGCGGCGGCCAAGCTTCCAAAGAATTCAGAGATTCAGGATCACCTCGGCGATCTGCATGCACGGAAGGGCCGCTTTGCCGAGGCTATTGCCGCGTGGACTCGGGCGCTGAACGGAGACGGGTCCGACATTCAGCGCGATGCGATCGAGAAGAAGATCACGAACGCCAAAGGCAAAGTGCAAAATGCAAAATGAAATGCAATAAAGACCGTAGCCGATGAAAAGCTGGCTTCGTCTCTTTTGCATTTTGAGTTTTGTATGTTGCGTGACAGCGTGTGGCCCACGCCGTATCGCCCTTCCCACCGACGCAGGCACTCCATTTCCTGACTTCGCTGCTGTTCACAAACAGGTGTCAGCGGCATGCACCGGCGTGCGCACGCTCACGGCGCAACTGAGCTTGCGGGGACGCGTCGGTGGACAACGCGTGAGCGGCCGCGTGATTGCCGGCTTTGAACGACCGGCCTCCATGCGCCTCGAAGGGCTCGCGCCGATCGGACAACCCGTGTTCCACCTCGCTGCGCAGGGCGGGACCGGCACGCTGTGGCTCCCGCGCGAGTCTCGCGTGCTGCGCGGCCAGCCGGCCGAGGCGATCCTCGATGCGCTGATCGGCGTGAATCTCGCGCCCGCGGATCTGCAGGCTATTCTCACCGGATGTGTTGTGCCGGACCCGATGCCGATCGGCGGTCGGCAGCACGCCAACGGATGGGCGTCGATCGATCTGCAGGACGGCGCCAAGCTCTATCTGCGGCGAACATCACAGTGGGAACTGCGTGCCGCGCAACGTAACGGGTGGCGGCTCGAATACACGATCGGCCAGTCGCGCTTTCCTGAGTCCGTGCGACTAATGTCGGATTCGCAGAAGGTCCCCGTGGACTTGACGACGGGGATCTCCAACGTTGAGGCGAATGTTCCACTCGATCCGGCGGCGTTCCGCGTTGAGGGGGTGCCACCGAGCGCCGAATCGCTCACGCTGGATGAATTGCGTCAGAGCGGTCCCTTGAGGGTGCAATGAAACGCGTCATTGTCATCGCAATGCTCGGAGTCATGTCGATGCTCGTATTGCCGACGAATGCGCAGCGTTCAAAGTCATCAACGCCGGTGTACGGCTACACCGTCGTGAACTCGTTCCCGCATGATCCGCAGGCCTTCACGCAGGGGCTGATCATTCGCGACGGCGTTCTCTACGAGAGCACCGGACTGAACGGCAGGTCGAGTGTTCGGAAGGTGCGGCTCGAGACCGGTGAGGTGCTCCAGCGAATCAGTGTCGATGGACGCTACTTCGCTGAAGGGATGACCGATTGGGG
>DATCXH010000039.1:0-16867 GCA_036565925.1 Vicinamibacterales bacterium | reverse complement strand
TTGGAGAGCTGGGCATCGGCAATCGCGTACCCGATGAATGTGGGCGGCCGGCCGCTCATCAGCTGGCCGCAGTTCATTCCGGTCACCTTCGAGACGACGGTGCTCGGTGCGGCATTGACCGCGTTTTTTGGCATGTGGGCGCTCAACAAGCTGCCGCAGCCCTATCACCCGGTCTTCAACGTTGATGCGTTCGCCCGGGCCTCGACCGATCGGTTCTTCCTGGTGATCGAGATGCGCGATCCGCGGTTCGATCGGACGTCCACGTGGAATTTCCTCGAGTCCACGCACCCGATAGGAGTGTCCGAAGTTGCTTCCTAAATTTGGGCGCGCCGTCGCGGTTGCCGCAGCGTGCCTCGCGCTGGCGGGCTGTCGTCAGGACATGCACGATGCGCCGAGTTACGACCCGCTGCAGGCGACGGACTTCTTCGCCAACGGTGCCGCGTCGCGGCCGCTCGTGCCGAACACGGTTGCGCGCGGTCAGTTGCGCGCCGACGAATTTCTCTTCACTGGCAAGATCAACGGGCAGGTCGCCAACGAATTTCCGATGCCTGTCACCCGGCAGGTGCTCGACCGAGGTCAAGAGCGGTTCAACGTGTACTGCTCGCCGTGCCACGGCCGCACCGGCGAAGGCAACGGTATGGTGGTCCAGCGCGGCTTCCGTCAGCCGCCGTCGTATCACGAGGAACGCCTGCGGAACGCGCCGGTCGGCTACTTCTTCGACGTGATGACGAATGGCTTCGGCGCGATGCAGGACTACTCAGCGCAGGTCACCGTTCCCGATCGCTGGGCCATCGCGGCATATATCCGCGTGCTGCAGTTGAGCCGGTCGGCGACGGTTAACGATGTACCCGCGGATCGCCGTGGCGATCTCGATCGGCCTGCGGAACCCCAGGCGGCACCCGCACAGGAGAACCGGCAACAGTGAACACCACGTACGCACCACCCGCCGCTGACATCGATGTTCCGCGCTCGCGCGCGTTGATCGTCGCGGGTATCGGCCTGGTCGGCTGCGCGATTGGCTTCTTCGTCAACGCCGAACAGTTCTATCGCTCGTGGTTGATTGCCTATCTGCTGTTCCTGGGGATCGCACTCGGCTCGATGGCGTGGGTGATGGTTCAGCACCTGTCGGGCGGCGCGTGGGGTGTGTTCCGTCGCATCTTTGAAGCCTCGAGCCGGACGATCCTGCTGATGGTCGTGCTGTTCATTCCGGTGCTGATCGGCATGACCTCGCTCTACCCATGGACGAACGAGACGCTCCGTCAATCCGACGAAGCGATCCGCCACAAAGCGCTCTACCTGAACGTGCCCTTCTTCCTTGCCCGGGTGGTTTTCTACTTTGTGGTCTGGTCGGGGCTGTCGTATCTGCTCAACAAGTGGTCGCAGCAACAGGACGCGGGTGATGTCGCTGTCAACCTGCGTATCCAGCGGCTCAGCGGCGCCGGTCTCGTCCTCTACGCGCTGACCGTCACGTTCGCGGGGATCGACTGGATCATGTCGCTCAACCCGCATTTTTACTCGACGCTGTTCGGCTTCCTCATGATGGGTGGCCAGGGACTGGCCGCGCTCGCCTTCACCATCGTCGCCGCGACGTTCCTGTTCCGCCACGAGCCGCTGTCACACGTGCTCAAGCCGCAGCACTTTCACGACCTCGGCAAGCTGACGCTCGCCTTCGTCATGCTCTACGCGTACTTCAACTTCTCGCAGTACATGTTGGTGTTTGCGGCGAACCTCGCGGAAGAGATTCCGTACTTGACGACCCGCATCCGGAACGGCTGGCAGTATCTGGCGCTGTTCCTCACCATTTTTCATTTCGCGGTGCCGTTCCTGCTGCTGTTGTCGCGCAATATCAAGCGCACGTCGCACCGTCTGGTGATCGTTGCGCTGTGGTTAATCTTCATGCGGCTGGCTGACATATACATGCTGGTGACGCCGGAGTTCGCGTCCGACGGGCAGAACCTGCATATGCTCAGCGGCGAGCATACGAGCCACTTCTTCCTGAATTTCACCGATCTCGCCGCACCTCTGGCGATCGGTGGACTGTGGGTCTGGATGTTCTTCACGCAGCTGAAGCAGCGCCCGCTGTTCGCGGCCGGCGATCCGTATTTGCGTGAATCGCTCCAAAGCGGGGGAGGCCATTGATGGCGCAGCATCACGATGCCGCACACGCCACGGCCGACGATGAGTATCTCGCCACGCCTGACGGCGCGGGGCACGAGCATACGGACGCCAACGTCTGGCTCATCGTTCAGTTCGCGATCTGGCTGACGATCGCCGCGATCATCACGCATCTGCTGATGTGGGGTCTGTTCGCGCTGTTCGTCAAGACGCGCAACGACGCGGCGCCGGTGGCCGAGTTCCCGCTCGCCGTTCAGCAGGAGCGGCGCCTGCCGGCCGGGCCGCGACTGCAGGCCATTCCGGCGAACGAGATTTTTGAGTTCCGCCAGCGCGAGAACGCGGAATTGAACGAGTACGGCTGGGTCGATCGCAATGCGGGCACGGTGCACATCCCGATCGACCAGGCCAAGGAACTGTTGCTCCAGCGCGGACTCCCGTCGCGGCCCGCGGTCTCAGAAGGCCCTGCGGGCACCGACGCCGCCGCGCTGATGCCGGCAGATTCCAGCTCCGGTCGGACGATGGAACGAAGAAGGTAAGACCATGGCACGGCTCACTGCTCAACGCTCACTGCTCAACGGCGTTCGTCGTCACGCAATTCGTGTCTGCGCGCTGCTCTGTGCATTCGGCATTGGGCATTGGGCATTGGGCGTTGCACGCGTCAGCGCGCAACAACAGCCCGGCATGCCAGGCTCAATGGGGTTCAGCAGCGGCATCGTCGCATCGAACGTGCCGCCGCAATTCAAGGACGTGACGTTCAAGCAGCGTCTCGGCGATCGACTGCCGCTCGATGTGCACTTCAAGGACGAGTCGGGGCGCGACGTCGCGCTCGGCGAGTACTTCGGCAAGAAGCCAGTCGTGCTGTCGTTCGTGTACTACCAGTGCCCGATGCTGTGCACGCAGGTGATGAACGGCATCTCTTCCTCGCTGAAGGTGCTGTCGTTCACGGCTGGCAAGGAGTTCGACGTCGTGCTCGTGAGTTTCGATCCGCGCGACACACCTGAAGCGGCAAACGCCAAGAAGCGAGCCCATCTCGATCACTGGAATGTGCGAGACACAGCGGACGGCTGGCATTTTCTGACCGGCGACGAGGACGCGATTCGACGCGTGACGTCGGCGGCTGGGTTCACCTATCAGTGGGACGCGCAGTCACAGCAGTTCGCGCACGTCAGCGGTCTGCTCGTGGCCAATCCCGACGGGACGTTGTCGCGCTACTTCTACGGCGTCGAGTTCTCGCCACGCGACCTTCGGCTGGCGCTGGTCGATTCGGGGAACGGCAAGGTCGGGTCCGTCATCGACGAATTGTTGCTCTACTGTTTCCAGTACGACCCATCCCACGGCCGCTACGGTGCAGTGTTCATGAACATGTTGCGCCTCGGAGGCGTGGTGACCGTCGGGTTCATCGTGGGATTCATTGTGCTGATGCGGCGACGCGAAATGCGGTCAGCCACGGAGAGGCACGCGTAATGGTATGTCGCTCTCGAATTACTGCTGGCCGCTCCGTTGTGACGGCCAGGAATGGCGGTCGAAGGCTGGTTGTGACTGACACTCCCTCAGCGTCTACGGACCACTAGTTTATGTTTTCTGGGATTCCGTTCTTTCCTGAGCAGGCCTCCACGCTCGCAGCCCGTGTGGACAACCTGTATCTGTTCATCGTCGCCGTCACGTCGTTCTTTGCCGTGCTCGTGACGGTCTTCGTCATCGTCTTCGCGGTCAAGTATCGAACCGACGATCCGTTAGCTGTCGGCGCGCGGATTCATGGATCAATTCCGCTCGAGCTGGCCTGGTCGATCATCCCGTTCATCATCTCGATTGTGATCTTTGGCTGGGCCGGCGACGTGTACTTCGATCTCTATCGTCCGCCCGATCAGACGCTCGACATCTATGCCACCGGGAAACGCTGGATGTGGAAGTTCCAGCACATCGACGGACAGAACGAGATCAATGAACTGCACGTGCCGCTCGGCCGCGCCGTGAAGGTGACGTTCACCTCGGAAGACGTCCTCCATTCGTTGTTCTTCCCGGCATTCCGCACGAAGGCCGACGCGATCCCGGGACGCTACAGCTCGGTCTGGTTCACGCCGACCAAGCTTGGAGAATTTCACCTCTTCTGCGCTGAGTACTGCGGGACGCGCCACTCAGGCATGGTGGGTAAGGTTGTCGTGATGGAGCCCGCCGCCTACCAGGCGTGGCTGACGGGTACCGTGGTTGGGGGCTCCCTGTCCAAACGTGGCGAGCAGTTGTTTAACGACTTGTCGTGCAACACCTGCCACCGCAACGACGGGACCGGACGTGGACCGTCGCTCGCGAACAAGTTTGGTCAGCCGCAGCAACTCTCCGATGGCACATCGGTCACGATGGATGAGGCCTACGTTCGCGAATCGATTCTCACGCCACAGCTCAAACTGGCGGCCGGCTACATGCCGTTGATGCCGACCTTCCAAGGCCTGCTGAGCGAAGAGAACGTCATCGCACTCGTCGAGTACGTGAAGACGCTCAAGGCGCCGGAGGCAAGGGCTTCCGCCGCCGCCGTGCAGGAGAACAGGTAAGACCATGGCAACCCAAGCTGCTCCGCTCGTCGCTTCACCAGCGGTCACGTATTTGAATCACGAGACCAGCGTGGCTTCGTGGCTCCTCACCAAGGACCACAAGCGCATCGGCATCATGTATCTGCTGGTCGTGACGTTCGCCTTCTTCCTCGGAGGCCTCTTCGCGTCAGGCATACGCCTCGAGCTGGCGACTCCCGCCGGCGACCTGGTGTCGTCCGACACCTACAACAAGCTGTTCACGATGCACGGCGTGGCAATGGTGTTCTTCGTGCTGATCCCCGCCGTGCCGGCGATCCTCGGCAACTTCGTGTTGCCGCTGATGCTCGGCGCCAAAGACGTAGCATTCCCGAAGCTGAATCTGCTCAGCTGGTACGTCTTCGTCATCGGCTTCCTGTTCACGGTGTACGCGATGATCTCCGGCGGCGTGGACACCGGCTGGACGTTCTACACGCCGTATAGCAGCCGCGCGTCGAACTCGAACGTGATGATGACCGGTATCGGCGTTTTCATCACCGGCTTCTCGTCGATCCTCACCGGTCTGAACTTCATGGTCACCATCCACCGGATGCGCGCGCCGGGGCTGACCTGGTTCCGGCTGCCGCTGTTCGTCTGGGCGGTGTACGCGACCAGTCTCGTGCAGGTGCTCGGCACGCCGGTGATTGCGATCACGGTGCTGTCGCTGGCGATCGAGCGGTTCCTGAGCTTTGGCATCTTCGACCCGGCGCTCGGCGGCGACCCGGTGCTGTTCCAGCACATGTTCTGGTTCTATTCGCACCCGGCGGTCTACATCATGATCCTGCCGCCGATGGGCGCGATCAGTGAGGTCATCGCGTGCTTTTCACGCAAGAGCATCTTCGGCTACTCATTCGTCGCCTTCTCGAGCCTGGCCATCGCGATTTTCGGGTTCCTGGTGTGGGCCCATCACCTGTTCGTGGCGGGGATCTCGGTCTATTCGGCGCTGGTGTTCTCGTTCCTCACCTATGCCGTCGCCATCCCCTCGGCGGTGAAGACCTTCAACTGGGCGGCGACGATGTATCGGGCGGCGATCTGGCTGAAGGCGCCGATGATCTGGGCGATCGCCTTTCTCGGACTGTTTCTGGTCGGCGGTCTCACGGGTCTCTTCACCGCGGCGCTCGGCGTCGACGTTCACATCCACGACACCTACTTCGTGGTTGCCCACTTCCACTTCATCATGGTCGGCGGCGCGATCATGGGTTACTTTGCCGGCCTCCACTTCTGGTGGCCGAAGATGACCGGTCGCATGTATTCCGACATCTGGGCCAAGGTGGCAGCCATCATCGTGTTCGCAGGGTTCAATCTCACGTTCGGACCGCAGTTCATCCTTGGATACATGGGCATGCCGCGGCGCTATCACGTCTATCCGCCTGAGTTCCAGGTGCTGAACGTGCTGTCGTCTGCCGGTGCATCGATCCTCGCGGTCGGCTACCTGCTGGTCGGCATCTACCTCGTAGCCTCGCTGTTCAAAGGCGAGCGCGTCGGCGCGAACCCGTGGCACGCGACCGGACTCGAATGGACAACGCAGTCGCCGCCGTTACCACACAACTTCGAGACACAGCCGGTTGTGACAGAGGACGCCTACGAATACGCCGTGCGGGAGGTCAAAGTTGGCTGACGCGGCGATGACGAGCCACGACGCTCACGCGGTGCACGCGCACCATCCGGATCTCCAGCATCACTTCGACTCGTTGGAGCAGCAGCACGAGGCGGCCACGCTCGGGATGTGGATGTTCCTGGTCACCGAGGTGCTGTTCTTCGGCGGGTTGTTCCTCGCCTACATGCTCTATCGCGTCTGGTATCCAGAGGCGTGGGCTGAGGGCAGCTATCAGCTGAATCTGACGCTCGGCACCATCAACACCGTCGTCCTGATCGGCAGCAGTCTGACCATGGCGCTGGCGGTGCGCTCCGCGCAAACCGGAGGACAGCGCGCGACCGTCGTCTGGCTGATTCTGACGATGATGCTCGGCCTCGTCTTCCTGATCATCAAGTACTTCGAGTACGCCGAGAAGTTCGAGCACCATCATGTGCCCGGCCACAACTTCTCGTTCCCCGGCCCGCATTCGCCGCAGGTGCAGATCTACTTCTCGCTGTACTTCCTGATGACCGGTCTCCATGCCACCCACATGCTGATCGGGTTCGGACTGCTCAGCGTGATCGCGTGGATGGCGCACAAGAAGCGCTTCTCACCCGCGTGGTACACGCCGGTCGAAATGAGCGGTCTCTATTGGCACTTTGTTGACATCGTGTGGATCTTCCTGTTCCCGCTGCTGTACCTCGTGGACAGGGCCCACGTTCCGGTTGGATAACGCATCATGGCCCACGTCGCACCCAAGACCCTGTACTACACGATCTTCGGCGCACTCATGGTGCTCACGATCGTCACTGTCGAAGTGGCGACGCACAATTTCGGTGCGCTGAACTTCCCAGTCGCGATCGGCATCGCGATCACGAAGGCCACGCTCGTCATCCTGTTCTTCATGCACGCGAAGTACAGCAGCACCCTGACCAAGCTGTTCATCGGCACCGCGTTCTTCTTCCTCGGCATCATGCTCGTTCTGACGATGAGCGACTATCTCTCGCGTGGATGGCACACCTACGCCGGCGGCGCCGGAGGGCCAGGATACGCCGTGCGTGAGCCGAGACCTCCGGCGGTGCTCAAAGTGGACGAAGGCGAATCGCACGAGGGCGGCGCCGAAGGCGCGAACGAACCCTCCCACTAAGGCGAGCCAGGACGTCGATGCGCGCGATTGTGCTCGACGATCGGGTCACGCTTCAGGAGGCCAGACCTTCCCCCAATCCCGCACCGGGGGAAGTGCTCGTGCGGGTCACCTGCGCGGGCATCTGTGAAACCGATCTTCAACTCATCAAGGGATACATGGGATTCCGCGGCGTACTCGGTCACGAGTTCGTCGGCGTCGCGGAGTCCGGGCCTCTTGCGGGCCGCCGCGTAGTCGGTGAGATCAACTGCGCGTGTTGGACGTGTGAGACCTGCCGCAGGGGCCTGAACACGCACTGCCCTAACCGCACCGTGATCGGTATCCTCAATCACGACGGTGCGTTTGCTGACGTGATTGCGGTGCCGCAGCGCAACCTGCACGCCGTGCCCGACTCGTTGCCCGACGACATCGCCGTGTTCACCGAGCCCGTGGCCGCAGCGTTTCAGATTCCGGCCCAGATGTCGATCAAGAGTACCGATCGCGTCATCGTCATCGGCGACGGCCGTCTGGGCAATCTGTGTGCGCAGGTGCTCGCGCGACAGTCGAATCGCGTGACTGTCGTCGGCAAGCATCCGCCGAAGTTGGCGCTTCTCAAGGTGCTCGGAATCGACACGGCATTGCTATCGGATCCGATCGACGATCGGTCGGCCGACATCGTGGTGGACTGCACCGGTTCTGAGACCGGTCTGCCTACCGCCCTGCGGCTGGTGAGACCGCGTGGCACGATCGTCCTGAAGACGACGATCGCGGGGACACAGACACTGGCGTGGGCGCCGTTCGTCATCGACGAGGTGACGCTTATCGGATCCCGATGCGGACCGTTCGATCGTGCGCTCGACGGGCTCGAACGCGGTGAGGTCGATGTGAAGCCGCTGATCTCGGAGCGCTATGACCTGGGCAAGGGAATCGAAGCCCTCGAACGTGCCCAGGGCAAATCCGTTCTTAAAGTCTTGCTGAATGTCGGGTAGTGACAGCCGTAGGGCGGGTCTTGTTCTTTAGACCCGCCGGGTCCAAAAAGCAGGACCCGGCCTACTGCTGCGAGAGTTGTTTTACCAGAGCCGCCGTACGGCCACGCGCAATCTCGGCGGCCGTTCGGCCCTGCTTGTTCTTGACGTCGAACCGCGCGCCCTTGCTGGCCAGATACTCGATGATGCGATCGACGCCGCGCTGCACGGCATAGTGCATCGGCGTCATGCCGGCATCGTTGACGGCATTCACGTCGGCGCCTTTGTCCACCAGGATTTTCATCACATCAACCGGGTCGTTTCGATCGCCGGCTTCGGTCACCTCTTCGTCGCCGCCGCGCGGCGCGCCGAGTCCCGCTGCCGCCATCAACGGCGTTGACCCATCGGTGAGCGCCAGCGACGGATTTGCGCCGGCATCAACCAGCAACTTCACCGACGCGAGGTCGATGGACCTGACGGCCCGATACAACGCCGTCGATCCCGGAGCGACGTTGATATTGCCTTGCGCCTGACGCGGAGGAACGGTCTTCGTGTACCTGGCGTTGACGTCAGCGCCCTTCTCGAGGAGCAGCCTCAAAACGTCGAGATGGCTGATACCGTTCTCGGCCTCGGGTGGGTTCGGCCGATTGGTGTACTTCGCGAGGTTGCGCATCTCGATCACGATGTACAGCGAGCCGTCGTTGACCGGTGCGCCCTTGTCGATCAGCATTTTTGCGAACGCGTAGTGACCGTTGAAGATCGCGGTCTGCGTCGCCGTGAAGCCGTATTGAGGTTCTTCCAACGTGAAATCGGCACCGCCCGCCACGAGAGCCGTGCCGGCCTCGAGCGCGCCCTGCCGCGCCGCGAGCATCAACGCCGTAATCCCGCCTTGAGGCCGATCGTGGATGATCCCGCCGGCGCCTCCGGTCAGTTTTTGGAAGGTGTATTCAACTGAGCGCGTATTGGGCCGAGCGCCTGCGGCGAGCAATGCCTTGACCACTGACGCGTGGTTCTCGTTCGCGGCCAGCATCAGCGCCGTCTGGCCGCGGAACTTCTCCGCAGCGTTGACATCGGCATTCGCTTCGAGAAGCAGCTTCACCGAATCAACGTTGCCCGATCGGGCTGCCAGCATCAGCGCCGTTTCGCCTTCACCATACGCGGCGTCTGGCTTTGCCCCGGCGCGCAGCAGCGCGCTGAGGACCGGAGCGCTGCCGATGGTGGCGGCTTCATGCAGCGGCGTCACGCCATAACGATTCGCCACCGTCGGCTTCGCCCCGGCGGCGAGCAGCGCCTTGACCATTTCGAGATCGTTCCAGTGTGCGGCCCATTGCAACGGAGTGGAGCCGTCAGCGTCCGGTGCGTTCACGTCAACGCGTTGCTTGACGAGTGAACGCGCGGCGGTGGACTGCTGGTTCTTGAGCGCGGTGACGAGACGCACGTCCGCTTGAGCATCAGCCGTCGTGACGCCCGCAGCGAGAATCGCCGCGATCGCGATCGCTCCTGTCCAATTCGTCAATCGCCGGTCGTCAATCGTCAAGTTCATCGCCGCTCTAGACTTCGACTCGGCCGGAGCTCTGACCGAACTGATCCGTGTTGTAGCCGGCCTTGTCCATCAACGAGATCATCAGGTTCGACAACGGCGTGCTCTTCGCCATCCGGATGTGGCGGTTGCCCTTGTGTGTACCCGCCCCGCCGCCGACGAGCAGCGTCGGCAGATTCTCGTGATCGTGCGCGTTGCCGTTGGTCATCCCGCTGCCATACAGGAACAGCGAATGATCGAGCAGCGAGCCGTCGCCATCCGGCGTCGCCTTCAGCTTGTCGAGGAACTGCGAGAAGAGATCGAGATGATAGATGTCGATCTTGATCTTCTTCGCCACCTGCTCCGGAATGTTGTTGTTGTGCGAGACCGGATGATGGCCGTCGGCGACGCCGATCTGCGGATAGCTAAGCGTGCTCAGTTCGCGCGCCATCATGAACGAGGTCACTCGAGTCAGGTTGCCCTGGAAGGCCAGATGCATCAGGTCGAACATCAGCACCACGTGCTCTTCCCAGTTCTCCGGGATTCCAACAGGTGTCGGAGGGGCCTCGATGCCGGTTTCGTTGCGCTGCTTCTCGGCCTGGACGATGCGCCGCTCGATCTCGCGAACGTTGTCCATGTACTCGGCGACGCGTGTCCGATCGCGCGGTCCGACTTGCAGCTTCAACTCGTTGGCGCTCTGCATCACCGCGTCGAGGATGCTGGTGTTGCGCTCCAGGCGGGCGCGTCGCTCGGCTGGTGTCGCGCGGTCGCCGCCGAACATGCGTTCGAACACGACGCGCGGATTGATCTCCATCGGCAGCGGCTGTGACGCCGACGCCCAGCTGATCGTGCTCATGTACGAGCAGAGGAAGTCGCCGGCGCAGCTGCCGAGATGACTTGAGTGATCCTCGGTCGCGAACTCCATCGATGGGAACGTCGATTCCTGCCCGATCTTCTTGGCGATGTGTTGATCGGCGGTCGTTCCGAGCTTGATGACGCTGCCTTTGGCCGGAAACGTTCCGCTGAGCCACATCGCGGAGCTGACCGAGTGACCGTTCTCGCCGTAGTTGGAAAGATTGCTGAGGACGGTCAGGTCTTTTCGAAAGGGTTCGAGCGGCCGGAGGATCTGCGAGAATTCGAAGTTGGCGCCCTCTTGTGCGGGCGTCCACTCCCGCATGATCGAGCCGTGCGGCACGTAGACGAAGCCAAACCGCGAAAGCGGTGCCGCCGGCGTCTGGGCCAGCGCTTTCGCAGCAGGCACCATGCTGTCGAGGAGCGGCAGCGCGACGGTCACGCCGAGGCCTCGCAGGACGGTGCGGCGGGGAATGGCCTTCTTCGTCACGATCATGATTCGTGGTACTCCATTTCGAAATTATCTGCGGCCGCTCCGTTGTCGCGGCCGAAACATCTTCCTCGGAAGACCAGTTGTGCCACTAGCGCTTCAGCCTATTCGGACCACGAGCTCCTACTTTGGAATGGCGCACTCTTCACGATGCCCAGCACGAGCGACGAGAACGTGTACCCGGAACGCTGTGCGTCCTTGACGATCGCCCGCACGAACGGCATGTCGTAGTACTCGATCCCGTGCCCGATACCGTATGACAGCAGCATCTCGGTCGTGTTCCGCACGAACATGTCGGGGTTCCGGAGGATGGCCCGGCGTAGAGCCGCGGGGCCATCGATCGCCGTGCCATCCGCCAATTGCGAAGCCGCGTCGATTATCGCCCCGTTGTCGGTCGTCCGCCAACGTCCAATCCCGTCGAAGTTCTCGAGTGCTAACCCGATGGGATCCATGAGTTTGTGGCACCCCGAGCAGGCCGGGCTCTTGCGGTGTTCTTCCATGCGATCGCGCATGGATTTCGCTTTTCCCGGGTTCTCGTCCAGAGGTGGAACAACTGCCGGCGGCGACGGCGGCGGCGTCCCGAGAATGTTGCTCAGCACGTATTTGCCACGCAGCACCGGCGACGTGCGGTTGTTCTGCGACGTCAACGCCAACACGCTCGCGTGACCGAGCAGACCCTTACGCGCGTCGTCGGTCACGGCAACGCGGCGGAACTGGGTCCCGTAGACGTTCGGCACGCCGTAGTGACGCGCGAGCCGTTCGTTCAGATACGTGTAGTCGGCGTTGAGCAGCGTGGTCACCGGTTTGTCTTCGAGGACAATGCTCTCGAAGAGCAACTCTGTTTCGCGTTGAACGGCCTCACGCAGGTTGTGATCGAAGTCCGGGAAGACGTCGGCATCGGGTTGGAGCCCGCGCAGGTTTCGCAGATAAAGCCACTGGCCGGCGAAGTTGCTGCCAAGCGCACGCGCGCGTTCGTCCTTGAGCATGCGCCGGACCTGCTGTTCGAGGACGACAGGATTCTTCAATCGTCCCGCGGTCGCGACGGTCAGCAGCTCATCGTCCGGGATGCTGCTCCAGATGAAGAACGACAGCCGCGACGCGAGCTCGAGATCGCTGACGCGATAGGTCGCACCGCGGGCGATGCTGGCGGGATCCTGTTCCACGCGATAGAGGAACCGCGGATGCACGAGGAGGAATCGCAGCGCACCTTCGATGCCGGCGTCGAAGTCACCACCGCTGCTCCGCTCCTTCGCGTAGAAATCGAGGAGCCGCGTCATGTCGGCGTCGCTGACCGGCCCGCGATACGCACGGCGCGCGAGTGACGAGAGGATCGTTCGCGCGCACTTCTCGTCGTCGGCCAGGGTCGCGCCCGCGCTGTCTGCGGGCGGGTCGTCGCGCCGGAGCGCCGAGCGCGAAGGCGGATTACAAGTGAACACCTTGGCGCGGCTGGGCGCGTTCTCGGATCGAGTCGCGTTGAACGGGCCTTCGATCGTGACCTTGTCGAGTTCAGGTATCCCGACCGGCGTGATCGGATCGAGGCGCTCGCGTTCGAACGGCTGCAACAGCTCCACCGTCGTTGCGGAGCTCTTCTTCAGGAACGCAACGCCGACCGTGTGCGGACCGGCGGTGACCTTCAGGCGCTTCTGGAAGCGCTTCTCCATTTCGTCGCCGGCGAGCGACGGCTGCAGATAATTCGCTTGCTCGTCTTTCGGTCCGCCGAATCGCGCCAGCACGATGCGCTGGCCGTCGAGTGTCACCTCGAGGTCGTGTTCGAGCTCGAGGCCACGGACGATGTTGACCGTCTCGCGGTAGAGGCGTGGGCTGATGACGTACTCACCGTCGACTGGAAAGTCGTGATCGATGGTGATGCCACCGCGTGTCCCCATTGGCAGGCCGGGCACGTGATCGTGCTGTGACAGATCGCCGCGCACGCGAAACGTTTCCAGCGACGGCGTGATCTTCGGACTCGCTACCGCGAGACTGGCGATCTTCCAGGCCGCTGAGAGATAGCGCTCCATCAGCGACGTGGAGATGTTGAGCACGGTCGCGTTGTTGTCGAAGCCGTAGGCTTCCTCGTCTGGGGGAAGCAGCGCTGAGACGTCGACGTTCAGCGCAAACAGGTCGCGGATCGCGTTGGCGTACTCGGAGCGGTTCAAACGATGAATCGACGCGTGCCGCAGCCGCGGCGACGCGAACGCCGCCCTGTCGATCGAGGTTTCAAGATGCGCGACCAGGGCGTCGAGCGATGCCTGCGCCGGTCGCGGCATGCCGGCAGGCGGCATCTGGCCGCCGCGGACTTTGCGAATGACTTTCTCCCAGGTCTCCGCCCCTGCCGGGATGTCCGAGAGTGACATCGTATCGAGAGCCAGGCCGCCGGTCTTCGCGCGCTGGTTATGACAAGTGACGCAGTATTGATTGAGCAGCGCGCCCTGGGCAGCGCCCTGCGCTGTGCCCTGGGCCGTGCTCTGGGCTTTGCCCTGCGCCGTGCCCTGGGCCGTGCTCTGGGCTTTGCCCTGGGCAGTGCTCTGCGCCGTGCCCTGCGCCGGACCCTGAGCAGGGCTCTGGGCAGTGGCGAGCACGATCATCCATGCGACGAGGGATACCCACAGGCCCTTGGTCATCCGCGCTTTTCCCCTGTGATTACCGCTACTTAGGGCTAGCGATTGTAACTTACTTGCAGGGGGACGTAAGGGCCCGCATCGACGTGACATTCACCCGATCTTCGTTCCCGGACTTGGTGAGAAAGCCCTTCGCGACGACCTTCTGGTCCTTCCATCCGGCGGGAGCACCATAGACCTGCTGCAGCCGGAATGTGCGATCCCCGAGCATCGCCGCATCGAGTTGCGCGACCGCATCGTCTTTGGGCGCCTCAGGCTCCCGTGTGCGGACCGGCTCGCTGGCGCGGCTCAGTGTCCAGACACGGCCGTTTTGCGCCAGACATCCGACGACCTGCACGAGCGCGAAGTCGAGGCTGCCGCTCTGTCCCGGAATCTTGATGCCGGGCAGGTCGGCGACCGCGAGCTCGTTCATCCCGTCTGCGTAGCTGTTGATCTTGAGCAGATGCGCGACGACATCGACGTATTCAGTATCAGACAGCGACCCCGGTGCGTTTCGCGGCATCGTGGTCTTGATGGTGGTGAAGACCACCTGCAGCGTCGCGTCCGAGAAGGTTTTCGTGAACCGCTCCCCAGCGAGTACGGGCGCCGTCCCGCCAGGTTCTCGATGACACGTCGTGCAGTTGCTCTCGAAGAGCTTGGCACCGCGCGCCGCCTGGGCGGCGGTATACACGCCTTGTTCGACCGACTTCTCTTGCGCCAATAACGTCGGCACGGCCAGGAGCATGAGCACCGGGACCATCACACGCATGCGCTGATTCTGCCCTAGTTGTGGGAGGATCGAGATGCATGATGAAGTTGGTCGAGGAATATGCCGGCGTGGGGGATTTGGAGATCAAGGGCGAATCCATCCCGCAGGTCCAGTACCGCATCGCGCGTTATCAAGGGTTTGTCGAACACTCCGGGCTGCCCGTTCCGGGCGTGCATCGCATCGAAGGATCGGTGACCACGCCCGCCGATCTCGAACCCCTGATTGGTCTGCCGCTGACGCTCCGACTCGAAGACGGCCGCGCGATCGCCGTCACCATCGCTGACACCAGCGGCCGTGTGCTGGCCGAAGGTCACGGCCCGTCTCGCTGTCTCTGCTGTTAGCGGTTGGTGGTTGGTGGTTAGTGGTTGGTGGTTCGTCGCTGCTCGCAGAGTTATCGCTGTTGTCGTCTGCACCACGACCCTGAGCGGCTGCCACGCCGACGACGTGACGCAATCCTCCGCGTCGGCCGCAATCGTCGAGCGCTCACGCGTGAGCATGGGCTCAGAAGTCCATCTCACTGCATGGACGGCCGATGAGCGCGGCGCCTTGACCGCATTCGAGGAAGCCTTCAACGAGTTCGATCGGCTCGATGCGCTGATGAGCGTGTGGAAACCGGGCAGCGAAGTCGAGCAACTCAACCGGGCGGCGGGCGAGAAGCCCGTGCCCATCAGCCGCGACATGCTCGACGTGCTCAGCATGGCGCGCCAAGCCAGCGAATGGACCGAAGGCAAGTTCGACGTCACCTTTGGTGTGTTGTCCGGCCTCTGGAAGTTCGATCACGATCTCGACGGAAACATCCCGACGCGCGCCGATGTGCTCGCGCGATTGCCGCTCATCGACTATCGCCAGCTCGAAGTGGACGTCGCCAGGAGCACAGCCTTCCTGAAACAGAAGGGCATGCGCGTGCATCTGGGCGGCATCGGCAAAGGCTACGCCGTCGATCGCGCGTCTGCAATTCTGCGTGGCCGCGGGATCAACGACTTCATGATTCAGTCAGGCGGTGATCTCTACGTCGCCGGCCGGCGCGGTGACCGTCCATGGCGCGCCGGTATTCAGGATCCTCGTGGACCCGAAGGGACCAGCTTCGCCGCGATGGATCTCACCGATTCCGCTTTCACGACGTCGGGCGACTACGAGCGCTTCTTCATGAAGGACGGCCATCGCTATCACCACATCATTGATCCCGGCACAGGCCTGCCTGCGACTGGTTCCCGCAGCGTCACCATCGTCGCGCGTACGGCAACGCTTGCGGACGCACTCGACACGGGGATCTTCATCCTCGGTCCCGAGAAAGGCATGGCGCTCATTGAACGCCTGAACGGCGTGGAAGGCGTCATCGTTACGAGCTCCAACAACGTGCTGGTCTCCTCTGGCCTTGCCCGACGTCTGGTCGTACGCTCGCCGCCGACTGAAGCACCCTAAGGCACACCCGTGCTTGGCACCTCGCGCGAAGCGCGAGGCGGACGGGCCAGGCCGATGTCGAGAATCCCGTTTCTGCTCCGACCTAAGGGTGAAGGAGACAGAAAATGGCACGAAGCCTTGCTGCAGTAGCGGCAGGATTCCTTACGGTCGTCGTGCTGTCGCTCGCGACCGATCAGCTGTTCCACGTCCTCGATGTATATCCGCCGTGGGGTCAGCCCATGTACGCGAACAGCCTCAACGCGCTCGCGCTGTCGTATCGAATCGTTTACACGCTGCTGGGCGGTTTCATCACCGCGCGTCTCGCGCCACAGGCGCCGATGCGGCACGTGATGATCCTCGCAAGCATTGGACTCGTCGCAGGCATTGCCGGCGCCATCGCGGCGATTGTGGGGGATTTCGGTCCCACCTGGTATCCGATTGCAATCGCGGTGACTGCTTATCCGTGCACGTGGCTCGGCGGCCGGCTGGGGACGGACGGCGCACGTTTAAGCGCGCGCTCTACGACAACATCATGACGCTGGCGTAGGCGACGCTGCTTGCCCTGAGCGACCGGACGGAGTCGAATGGGCCCGTCGAGCGAGGATATCGGCCTTCCTGATGATGATCAGGTGATGCGGACACTTCTTCGTGTCCGCATACAGTCGCTCGCAGTCGTCGCAGCGCACGCACTCGGTCATGATGATCTCGGGCCCCTTGATCGCCCCCCACTCGCACGCCTTCTCGCAGATGCGGCAGTGCTTGCACTCCGACCAGCGTTTGATGCGGAAGACCGTGAGCTTCGACAGGATGCCGAGAAACGCGCCGAGCGGACACAGAAACCGGCAATAGAGATTCCGGACGAACACCGTCGCGATCAGCAGCGTGACGAGCATTGTCAG
>DATCXH010000223.1:0-2113 GCA_036565925.1 Vicinamibacterales bacterium | reverse complement strand
GCGTCGATCTGGCCAGGTGGCAGGATCAGACCAGCGCGCCGGCCTGGCCGAGGGCGATCTTCCTTCCTGGGCCTGAACGACAGCGAATACGCTGACGAGCAGGAATGCTGGAAGGAGCGAAGCAAGAAGGAACGAGCGATGCTGCTTACTCACGGAATCACTCCCCGTATTCGAAGATGACCAAGAAGCGCACCGGCAACCCACAGCGCGCGATAATCCGGCACCCAGCAAACATCAGACACACGTGCTATCCGAGACTCTCGAACCCGAAGAGAATAGCCGAATTCCGAAAATTTCAGGTATGCGACTCACGCCCGCCCCGGCACGGGGCAGATGACTCCTTAGAACAGCGTAGACGATGGTGCTGGGGCGGTGCATCAAGTACCTATCGCGCAGCGCTGTGGCCGTGAACGGCGCCGATTGACCCGGCGCCGCACGCCGTCCCAGAATCTGACTCCTCAGCCTTGGTGGTGATGAGGAGGATCGTATGCAGACAGTTCCCAAGCTCATCGTGGCTCTCGGCGTCGTGATCGCCGTGACGACTTTCGCTCATGCGCAGAATACGCCGCCGAATCCGGCGACCCGCGCGACGCTGTCGGACCCGCAGGGACCGCCGCCCGATGCGGGTCACATCCCGTTCACCCTCCCGAAGGACATCAAGTGGACCGGGGATCCGGCACGCCAGCAGACGGCAGTGCTGTACGGGGATCAAAGCAAAGAAGGCCCCTACGGCGTGTTGATCAAGTGGGCGCCCGGCGCGTTCTCACGGCCGCACTTCCACGATCAGACGCGCTGGATCTACGTCGTGTCCGGCACGTGGTGGGTGAGCTCGAGCAATGTCTACGACGAACGGACGACTTATCCGTTTCACGCCGGCACGTTTTCGACCGACGTCGCCAACACCGTGCACTGGGACGGCGCGCGCACGGGGGAGAAGGAGCCGGCGATCATCCTGCTCACGGGCATGGGACCGGTGAAGACCGTGCAGGTCGACGAGAGCGGGAAGCCGATGCCAGTGCGTGGACGCGGCAACCAATGATTTCGTCGATGCTTTCATGAGAACCGCTCTCTGGCTGCTCAGCGGCACGCCATCGTGATCTGTTCAGCGCATCGGCGCGTTCGCTCGTGTCGGGCAGAACGCCCGGCCGGCGATCGCGAGCGACGCCGACTTCCGTCGAGCGATGAAGGAGCTCTCCAACTGGTTCGTGGACACGAGACGGTTCCGTACTTGTCGTCGGCGAGCACGACACCACCAGTGACATCGTGCTGCTGACTCAAACTCCGTAGACCGGACGTTCAGTCCTTCGGCGCCGATCAGCGTTACCGCACGGCTGGCTCGACGAACTCGACGAGGATACCGTCAGGATCGATCGCGAACACGAATCGCCCGAACGGACGTTGAATGGGCGTGGCGCCGACGCTGAGAAAACGGTAACCCGCACGCGCCGTGCGATCGAGCAGCGCGTCGAGACCGGCGACCTCGAGCTGGAACTGCGGCGCGCCGACATCCTGCACTCGCCACGCGAACGGCATCGCGGCCGGGCTCGACGTCGCCGGCCGCGCGAACTCGGCGAGCACCACTGCCGCGTCGATTCCGGGAATCGCCATCACCGTCTGCGTCAGCTTCCCCTCGATGAGGCCGTTCACTCGAAGCTCCGCGTCGTTCGCGGTACGTGTCGCCCGTGTCTGGAAGCCCAGCAACCCCTCATAGAACGCAAGCGCGCGTTCGTGCCGAGCCACGGAGATCCAGATCGCGGTCTGGATCACGTCACCGGACTCTTTCGCCGCGGCCACCGCGGTCGACGAGGCTTGACGCACTTCCACCAGGTAGCCGTCCGGGTCGCGTACGAGCATCGCTCGCCCATTCGGCGTGTCGAGCGGGACACCGCCGATCGTCACGACCGGCGTGCGCCGCGCGGTCAACCGAGCCACGACGGCATCGAGGTCACGGACGGTGAAGATCAGTTTCGACGCGCCAGGGTCCCAGGCGTTGGCCTGCCGTTCACTGCGCGGGACGTCGAAGAACTCCGACAGCTCGAGCCCGAATGCCGTGTTCGCGGCGCGCATGAACACGGTGCGGAAGCGGGACCCGTGTGTGTTCGTCAGGTCCCAG
>DATCXH010000061.1:0-2108 GCA_036565925.1 Vicinamibacterales bacterium | reverse complement strand
GTAGGGCATGTCGCCGGGGATCGACTGTTTCTCCAGCAACTGCGGCAGCTGGTTGTAGGCGATCTGCGCTCCGGCCGACAGCTCGCGGAGTCGGACGAATGTTTGCGCGAACGCATCGCTGCCGGCGATCTTCACTTCGTAGCTGTCGGCGTCGAACTCCATCTGCCGCATCATGTAACAGCTGACGCCGTGACCCACGATCATCACGCCGGCCAGCGCTTGTCGCGACACCCACACTGATCCACGCGCCAGTGCCATGGGGAGCTGGACGCGCCAGTCGCCTTCCTTCGACCACTCTTCGAGTCTGCTGTCCCAGGAGTCACGCTCGTGAACGACGCGGTACAACCATGCGTTGATTGACCTGATCACCGCGGTAGTGCGCATCCCACCGCCCTGCGCGAAGTGACCGAACTCGTGTGCGAGGACACCGCTCAATTGACGGACTGACAGTCCTGTCACGAGCGGAAGACCGATCGTCAGATCGAGATCGCGGCCGAAGACTCCGAAGGCACCGCCCTTCAGCGACGCAGACGCGTTGACCTGGCAATCCACATACACGCATGCCGGGAATGGCGCACGGACCTGACGGCAGATCTCGCGAATGAGTGCGTGCAGAACCGGCTGCTGCGTCTCCAGCACCTGCACCGGGTCGGCGCGACGCGCCCGCCTGGCGAAGATCGGCTTGACCATGAAGAACAGCAGGATGGCGCCCACGACGCCCGGCGTGAGGTATCCAATGAGCCGCCATTGTTTGCCCCCCGATCCCTCGAGGATCCACGTGTTCGTCGTCACGTGCCAGAAGACGAACCAGCCCACGAGCGCGATGAGCAGTAGATACAACAGCGGTACCAGAATCATCGCGATCGTCACGGCCAGGAGACCTAACCGATAGGACGATGAGATAGCGGTTGGGGCGATGGTGTCCGAGAATGTGACCGGAGTCGTTGCTTCGGGCACCACGCCGCTTGAAGCGACCATCGACATGGCCGCGCATTGTAGCGTGGACAGCCGAGCCTCGAAGCAGGCACGAGTCATGCCTCCTTGACACGAATCCGCACGGCTCGCGCGTTTTCCTGAGAATTTGCGCGCGTGCTGCGCCGCGTCCACTCACGAGCCGCGGAATACCGTGAGCTGGCGCGCGAAGGAGATCAGTCATGGCCATCACCCTCAGGTCGCAGCGCGTTGCACTCCTTCTCGGTCTGCTGTGTATCACGGGGCCTCACCTCGCGGGGCAGACGGTGTTGAAGCTGCCCAAGAACAAGTTCACGCCACAGCAGGACGTCGAGCTCGGGCGCCAGGGCGCCGCCGAAGTCCGTAAGCAGTACCCGCTGATTCAGGACGAGCGCATCGCGACCTATCTCAAGACGCTTGGCGATCGACTCGTCAAGGTCGCGCCTCCTGAACTCAGTCAACCGGTTTACGAGTACTCATTCACGCCGGTCAATTTGAAAGAAATCAACGCGTTTGCGCTTCCTGGCGGTCCGATGTTCGTGAACCGCGGCATGTTCGACGCCGCGGCTGCTGAAGGCGAAGTGGTCGGGGTGATGGCGCACGAGGTGTCGCATGTGCTGCTTCGTCATGGAACGGCGAATGTCACGAAGTCGCAGAACCCCTGGCTGCAGATCGGCCAGATGGCGGGCGCCATTGGCGGCGGGATCGTTGGAGGAGCCGCCGGCTCAGCGATCGCGCAAGGCAGCCAGATGGGACTCGGCGCGATCGTCTTGCGCTACAGCCGTGACTTCGAGAAACAGGCGGATCTCCTCGGTGCTCAGATCATGGCGCGGGCCGGCTACGATCCGCGTGCGCTGGCGCGGATGTTCGAGACGATTGAGAAGGAGTCAAAAGCCAGCGGTGGAGGCGACACGCCGCAGTGGTTGAGCAGCCATCCGAATCCGGGCAACCGAACGCAGTACATCACCAAGGAAGCCGAATCGCTGACGATTGCGACCGCCGCGGATCAGAGCGGGTTCGAGACCATCAAACCGGTTTTTGCCTCGCTCCCGCCGGCCAAGTCGATGGGCGAACTCGCCAAAGGCAACGGCGGGAGCGGCGGCGAGGCGCTGCAATCCGTCGGCACGCCAGGACAGCCCGTGCCGCGCCCGTCCGCG
>DATCXH010000625.1:0-3119 GCA_036565925.1 Vicinamibacterales bacterium | reverse complement strand
ATCTGATGCTGGTCGCGCGCGGCGCGACGACGCGCCAGCCGCAAACGCAGTCCTTCGATGTACACGTAGTAGACCGGCGTGATGTAGAGCGTCAGCAACTGCGAGACCACCAGACCGCCGACGACCGCAAGGCCGAGCGGGCGGCGAGCCTCGGCGCCAGCACCGAGGCCGAGCGCAATCGGCAGCGTGCCGACCAGCGCCGCCATCGTCGTCATCATGATCGGACGAAAGCGGACGAGACAGGCCTCGTGGATCGCCTCGACCGGCGTCTTGCCGTTCCGCTGCGCCTCGACGGCGAAGTCCACCATCATGATGCCGTTCTTCTTCACCAGCCCGACCAGCATGATGACGCCGACGAACGCGTAGAGATTCAACTCGGTCTTGAAGAGCATCAGCGTGAGCAGCGCACCCAGACCCGCCGACGGGAGGCCGGAGAGAATCACCACGGGGTGGGTGAAGCTCTCGTACAACACACCCAGGACGATGTAGATCACGACAATCGCCAGGAGAAGCACGACGCCGAGCCCGCGCAGTGAGTCCTGGAACGCCTGTGCGGCACCTTGAAACTGCAGCGAGATCGTTGCCGGCAGCGTGGATGCCGCGGCGTTCTGAATCTGCGTCACCGCATCGCCCAGCGCAAAGCCCGGTGCGAGGTTGAATGAGATCATCACTGATGGCAACTGGCCGAAGTGATTGACCTGCAGCGGACCAACTTCCGTCTTGAGCCTGGCGACCGACTCGAGAGGGATCAGGCGTCCGCCATCAGCACGCACGTAGAGCAGCGACATCGCCGCCGGGTCGCTCTGGAACTCCGGCGCTACGCGCAGAATCACTTGGTACTGATTGTTGGGCGCGAAGATTTGCGAGACCTGCCGCGTGCCATACGCGTTGTAGAGGGCGTTCTCGACCTGAGTTGCCGTCAGCCCCAGTGACGACACCTTGTCGCGATCCATTTCCACCGTGACCTGTGGATTATTGAGTTGCAGGTCACTGCTGACGTCTTCAAAGCCGGGCAGCTGACGAATCTGCGCCTCGAGCACCGGAGCCCACTTGTACAACTCGTCGGTGTCGGCGTCCTGCATGATGAACTGATAGAGCGCGCGATTCTGTCCACCACCACCCAAATTGATCGGCGGCTGATTGAGCAGGAAGCTACGGATGCCGGTCAACTCGTTCAGCTTCGGCCGAAGCGACGCGATCACCTCGTCCACGGTCTTGTCACGCTCGTTGCGCGGCTTCAGCTCGACGAACATGCGTCCAGTATTCGATCCGCCGGCGGCGTTGTTGCCCATCTGGCCGACGTTGACGCCGATGCTGGAGATGTTCGGATCGCTGCTCAGGACGTCGGCCACCTTCAGCTGGTGCTCCACCATGTCCTTGAACGCGATGCCCTGGGCGCCTTCCGTGTTGACGTTGAAGCGACCTTGATCCTCGCTGGGCAGGAAGCCTTTGGGCACCTTGATGAACAGTTGGACTGTGACGGCGAGCAACACGATCGACACCGCCATCACGACCGGACGCAGCCGAAGCACGCCGCTCAAGGTGACGTCGTAGACACGGCGCCAGAGGTCGAACACGCCCTCGAAGAAGTTGTACAACCACCCGTGCTGCTGGCTGTGCGGCGGACGCAGGAAACGGCTGCACAACATCGGTGTCAGGCTGATCGACATGAAGCCGGACACCAGAATCGCTGCCGTGATCGTCACTGCGAACTCGCGTAGCAAACGACCGACGATGCCGCCCAGGAACAACACCGGGATGAACACCGCCACGAGTGACAGCGTCATCGACAGAATCGTGAACGCGATTTCTTTCGAGCCGTCGTAGGCCGCCTGCATCGGCGACTTCCCCATCTCCATGTGCCGGACGATGTTCTCCAGCATCACGATGGCGTCGTCCACGACGAAGCCTACGGCAAGCGTGATCGCCATCAGCGACAGGTTGTCGAGGCTATAACCGAGCAGATACATCACGGTGAACGTGCCGAGAATCGAGCCTGGCAGCGCCAGGCTCGGGATCAGCGTGGCCGAGATGTTTCGCAGGAAGATGAAAATGACCAGGATGACCAGCGCGATGGCGATGCTCAACGTGAGGTTGACGTCGTGAATCGACTCGCGGATCGTGACCGCGCGATCGCTGCGAACATCGAGCGTGATCGCCGCGGGTAACTGCTCCTGGATCGCCGGCAGCAGCGCTTTGATTGCGTCCACCGTCTGCACGACGTTGACACCCGGCTGCTTGTTAATCGCCAGATAGACGCAGCGCTCGCCGTTCTGCCAGCTCGCCGTCTTGTCGTTCTCGACGCCATCGTAGACGTGCGCCACTTCGTCGAGGCGGACGGGATTACCGTTGCGATAGGCGATGATCGTCGGCCCATACGACGAGCCGCGCAGCAACTGGCCGTTGGTCTGGACCACGAACGTCCGCTCACCGTAAATCGTGCCGGTCGGCAGATTGGCGTTGGCGTTATTGATCGCGTTCGCGACTTCGTCGATACCGATCGACCGAGCGGCGAGGGCGCGCGGATCGACATCGATGCGCACGGCGTGCTTCTGTGAACCGAACACGTTGACCTGCGCAACGCCGTTCACCATCGAGATGCGCTGCGCGACGTTGGTCTGCGCCACTTCGTCGATAGTCGACAACGGCAGCGTCGGCGAGCGCAAGACGATGAAGAAGATGGACTGATCGGCAGGGTTCACCTTCTGGTATGACGGCGGCGACGGCATCTGCGGCGGCAATTGCCGCGATGCGCGGCCAATCATCGCTTGCACGTCCTGGGCGGCGGCGTCGATGTCGCGGCTCAAGTCGAACTGCAGCGTGATGTCGGTTCCACCTTGCGTGCTCGTCGAATTGATGCTCATCAATCCCGAGATGGTGGCGAACTGCTTCTCGAGCGGCAGCGCCACCGAGGAGGCCATTGTTTCGGGACTGGCGCCAGGCAGCGCGGCGCTCACGCGAATCGTCGGAAAGTCGATGCTCGGCAGATCGGCGACTGGCAACTGCAAATAGGCCATCACACCGAACACGATGATGCCCAGCATCAGCAGCGTGGTGGTGACCGGACGGCGGATGAACAGGCCGGAGAGATTCATGACGTCACCTTGGATTCGGCCGGC
>DATCXH010000459.1:0-3585 GCA_036565925.1 Vicinamibacterales bacterium | reverse complement strand
AGACGGCTGATCTGGACACTCCGTGTCTCCGTTGCCCCGTGTTAACCCGTTATTTCCGATCGCCGTTATCTCGCGCCACGCGCACGCAACCACGCGGCCATCGCATCCTTTTTGCCGTCGGTCGCGTAGGCGAGCGGCGTCTTCCCTGAGTTGTCTGTCGCGTTCACATCGCCGCCGTGCTGCAGCAGCATTTCCGCGAGATCGATCTGACCGGTGGCGGCCGCTTCGTGAAACACGGTCACGCCTGCCTGTCCACGCAGGTTCGGATTCGCTCCCTTGTCCAACAGCAGTGCAGCAATATCCGGGCGATGCGCAGCAGCGGAGGAATGAAGCGCGCTCACCTTCATCGATTCCCGGGATTGCTGATTCACATCAGCACCGGCCTGGAGTAAGGCTTCGACCGTTTCCTTGTTGCCGAAGAATGCGGCCAGGCCTAACGGATGGAATCCATCCGCTGCATAGAGGTTGACGAGATTCGGGTTGCCGGCGAGCAACTCCCGTACGCGGGCGGTCTGCCCGGTTGCGGCGGCTTCGAAGATATTCAAGGTCGGGCCGGTTTTGAGCAACTCCTCGACCCGCGTGTTGTTGCCTCGATACTTTTCTTGAAGAATCTCGCTGACTGCTTCGGTCTGTGCCATCACCATCACCATCGTCAAAAGAAGAACCATGGTCATCTCACACCTCTCGAGCGAAGCACCGTGGCGATGTCTGAATGATTCGCGTCGATCGCGACGTCGAGAGGCGTCTTTCCTTCCTCGTCAGCACGCGTGGGATCAGCCCCGCGCTCGAGCAGCGGCTGCACGAGGGCGCTGAACCCCATACCCGCTGCGTAGTGCAACGGCGTCCAACCGGCGCGCTTCCAGCCAGACCCGCCGCGCGCGAGCGTGACATCGGCACCACGCTCAATGAGCAGGAGCGCAGCGTCCACCTGTCGTCCAAACAGCGCGGCGTGGAGCGGCGTGACGGCGAGACGATGTGTGGCGACGCGATTCACGTCGGCGCCGCGATCGATCAGCAATCGCATGACGTCGAGGTGACCGAAATGCGCTGCCAGGGCCAACGGGGTGAAGCCTTCCGGCGAATCCGTGTCGAGCAGCAAGGCGTCTTTCTCGAGCGCGGCACGGACACGATCACTGTCGCCAATCGCCGCTGCTTCGTGCAGACCGGGTTCAACGCCGGTGTCGAACAACAGATCGGCTAACGCGTCGTGGCCGCTGTTCACGGCGATGATGAGTGCAGTGTTCCCCATCGGATCGCGCGCCACGAGCAATCGCGGATCGGCCTCGAGCAACGTTTTCACGCGCTGGATGTCGCCCGCTCGTGCCGCCTTCAGGAGATCGACGACTGTCGTCGCGAACGACTCGTTGCGAGACGGGCGGCGAGCGCGCAGATCGTCGGCCACCGTGTCGAGCAGCATCGACCGTAGTCGCTCGCGCGCCGAGTGGAGGCGACCCTTGACCGTGGACACCGGGACTTCGAGGAAGGTCGCCACCTCGTCCATCGAGTAGCCGCCGATGTAGAAGAGCGTCATCGCCGATCGCTCGTGTTCGGGCAGCTCTCGCATCGCATCGAACACCTCGGCCTTCCTTTCATCGTCAGCCCGACTGCCGCCTTTGCGCCACGGGCTACGGCGTCCAGAGAAGCCGGACACTACTGCTGTCGTGTCGAGCGGAACGGTTGCAACCACGCGGCGGCGCGTGATGCGGTCGCACTGTTTGAACACGATTCGACGGAACCAACCGGCAAACGCCGCCGGCTCTCTCAGCTTGGAGAGCGTGCGATACGCCTCGAAGAACGCTTCCTGCGCCGCGTCTTCGGCGAGCTGGAAGTCGTGGAGGATCGAGTAGCCGTAGCCGACGGCCATGTCCTGAAAGCGGCGGACGAGAGCGGCGAACGCCTCGTCGTCGCCGTCCCGTGCCCGCGCCACGATCACCTCGAGTGCGTCCATCTACCTGTAAAGTCCCATCGCCTCGACGAAAAGTTAGTGGGGGCTGGCCAGGGGCTAGTGGGGGCTGGCCAGGGGCTGGCCCGGGGCTGGCCCGGGCCAGGCCAAGACCTGGCCCAGACGTGGCAGGAGGCTGGCCCGAGCCTGGCCCTGGCCTGACCCCGGCCTGAGCCGGGCCTGACCCGGGCCTGACCCCGAACATGGTCGCCGCCGGAACGAACGCGTCCCATGGACGAACAGTCGTGCGCGCGGCGACAGCTCGCGAAGCGCACAACTCACGTGCATCCAGCCAGTTAGGTCCGCAGGGTGCTGTGGCATACTCCTTGGTCACTGCGAGGCTGTCCAGATGATTCGCTCAGTCTCGACCATGCTCGTCGCCATCGCCAGAGCCGCGCGCTCGCGCGGGGACGTGAGGCGATGCTCTCTCTGCACGCCAACACGCTGATCTCGGCGTCACGGAATCGATGATGTTCGACACGCTTGTCCAGGATGTCAGATACGCGGTGCGTTCGCTTTGGCACACGCCCGTGTTCACCGCGGCGGCCATCGTCACGCTCGCACTCGGGATGGGGGCGAACGCCACGATCTTCACGCTGCTCGATGCGGTGCTGTTCAAGCCGCTTCCCGTCCCGAGACCCGACGAACTGCTGACCATCTACGAGAACTCGCCCGACGCGGCGCCGAATGCACTGCCCGACACGGCTGGCGGCACGGGACGGTATCTGCGGTTCTCGTATCCGCGCTTTCAGCTGCTGCAGGAGGCACTCGGGAACAAGGGCACGCTCGCCGCCTCGACGCTCTCGGCGCGCGTCGTCGGCCGCACTCAAGCATCGAACACCGCATCACCGATCAATACACAGCTCGTCTCGGGCGAGTACTTCGCGACGCTGGGCGTCGCGATGCAGCGCGGCCGCGCGTTATCTTCCGGAGACATGCAACACGACGCGCGGGGTCAGGTCGCGGTGATCAGCGACAGATACTGGACTACTGCCCTCGCACGCTCGGAGCAGGCAGTTGGCCAGACCATCGATCTGAAAAGCGTCCGCGTCACCGTTATCGGTGTGGCCGCACCAGGCTTCGTCGGCATTCGCACTGATTCGGTCGCGGATGTGTGGGTGCCGCTGACGCTGCAGATGCCGCTCGGCTACGCCTATAACTCCAGCGCGTATCCTGGCGCCGACCGCCGCAAGCCCTGGCTGGATCAGGACAATATCTCGTGGCTGAACATCGTCGCCCGCGTCGATCGCGCGCGACAGGCCGAGGCGACGACGCTGCTTCAGACCGCGAATGCGAGAGGGCTGCAGCGCATGGCAGACGCCTTGTCCGATCCGCGCGAACGATCGTCGACAGTGGCCCGCTCGCTCGTGGTTACATCTTTCGCTCGAGGCTTCTCTGGGCTGCGGGCGCGATTCTCTGATGCGCTGCTCGCCCTGGGCGTCCTCGTTGCCGTCGTCCTGCTTGTCACGTGCGCCAACATCTCCAACCTGTTACTCGCTCGCGCGACGGGACGCAGACGCGAGACGGCCGTTCGCATTTCGCTGGGCGCCACGGCGTCACGTCTGATCAGGCAGTATCTCGTCGAGAGCCTCGTCCTCGCGACGGCGGGCGGTGCGACCAGCATCCTTGCCGCGTACTGGACG
>DATCXH010000675.1:0-9914 GCA_036565925.1 Vicinamibacterales bacterium | reverse complement strand
GGGGTGAGGGCGCCGCTAAGTTGTTGATTTTGCAGACCCCATATCGCTGTTGGCGGGCTACGAACCAAGGGGTCGTGGGTTCGAATCCTGCCGGCCGCACCAAATTGTCAGTTCTGGATCAACCGCTTGGACGCATCGGCGTTCAGGCCGTTTTTCTTTGCCGGGGGGCTTTTGGGGGACTCGCGCTCCCGGTCAAGTCCTCTTGCTCCCTCTTCAGCATCGCATCGCAGGCTCTTGTTCCAGCGCCCGGTGTCGTCCTTGATCTTTTCCAGCTCAAACTGACGAAGCCACGCTGACGAAGTCGGGTGCTCGCTCGCCGAGGTTTCAGTATTGAATCGGTCGAACAGGCGATCGATCTTTCGCCGATCGAAGATCAGTGTCGTGCCTTGATGCAGGGCACCCAGCTGAGGCCGCCGCTGCAACCGGCCGATTGCATCGCCCGACCATCCGGACAGGCTCAACGCGAACGATTGAAAGTACTTGAGGCGCTTGACAGTCGGACCATAGTGTGATCACATTCAGTGATCGCACAGGCTGCCGCCTGCGAGACGCATCCCCGCCAGCCCTGACTTAGCGAGCACCTCATGCCCATTGTTTCTACCGTTGGTAAATTGGCCTCCGCCGTGGCACTCGGCGTCTCGATGTGGGGTGCCAGCATCGGCATCGCGCAAGCGCAAGAACAGGTCAATGTCCGCTTCAGCTGGAAGCTGAAGGGCGAATATGCGGCCCTGTATGTGGCGCAAGAGAAGGGCTTCTACGCGCGAGAAGGATTGACTGTGCGGCTCGGCGAAGGAGCCGGTGCCCCCGCGGCTCTGGGCGCGTTGCTGCAGGGGCAGGAGGACGCCGTCCTGCTGCCAGCCATCTTCGCATTGACGGCCATCAGCAAGGGAATGCCGGTCAAGCTGATCTCGATGTATCACCCGGTCACGCCCATTGCGCTGATCTCGTGGCCAGAGAGCCCGGTGAAGGTGCCCAAGGATCTGGAGGGCAAGACGATCGCCACCGCGATCGGCGAGACGGGTACAACCTATCTCGATTCGTTCTGCAAGAACAACGGCACGGACTGCTCCAAGGTCAAGAGAGTCCAGGTCGATGCCCAGTCCCGGGTGCCGCTCTTCGTTCAGCACAAGGTCGACGTGGTGAGCGTGTACCAAACCAACGACCTGCCCGTCCTGGAGGAGAAACAGGGGGCCAAGTTCGTGGTTCTCGAGATGGACAAGAACGGCCTGTCGGTTCCCGGGATGGCTCTCGTGAGCAGCGATGCCATCATCGCCAAGAAGCCGGAGACCTTGCGCAAGCTCCTGAAGGCCGTAGGGGAGGGCGTGGTCGTGATGAAGAAGGATCCGGCAGACGCTGCGAACGTCCTCGTCAAGAGCTGGCCGGGTCATCCGAGCATCACGTCGGTGACCGCGCAGGTCAAAGCCACTGCGGACGCGATCCCCGCTGCATCCGGTCGGCCCGTAGGCTGGATCGACGAGAAGGTGGTCGCCGACGCGCTTCAGCTCTTGAAGTCGACGGGTGAGGTCGAGGCTCCGAAAGCACCGAGCGCGTACTTTACGAACAGCTTGCTCGGGGAGGCCAAGTAGGCGCTGGCGGCTTCGACTCGTCGGCCTCTGCAAGGCCGTGAGCAGGGCGGTGAAGTCGTCGCAGGCGGGCGAAGCCGGTAGGCTTCACGCCTTTGCCTTTGCCTTGTCACGGGCATCGCGCACCATCGTCGAAATGCGATTGGGTGACAGTGGCAGCGAAACCACGTTGACGTCGAATGACCGGAGCGCGTCTGCGATCGCATTCGCAATCGCTCCGCCGACACCTCCGATGGCTCCTTCCCCGACCCCCTTCGCGCCTAGCGGATTGAGCGTCGAGTGCGCCATGTCCACGCTGTAGCCCTCGACATTGGGGAAGTCGGTGCTCGTCGGCAAGAGGTAGTCGGCGAAGCTGCCGCACAGCATCTGGCCCGAGTCGTCGTAGACAAACTCCTCCAGGAGCGTGCCACCGAGCCCCTGCACGCTGGCGCCGATCACCTGTCCATGAACGATCAGCGGGTTGATGACCTTCCCGCAATCCTCGACGGTAAGGAAGCGCACGACTTCGACGGCCCAAGTCTCCGCGTCGACGGCGACGTGAGCGATCTGCGTTCCGTACTCGAACGTCGGCGTCGATTGGGCGAAGCTGCCTTCGGCCTTCAGCAGCCCTTGCGCGGACGCGTCGCCGCGGTTCCGCTCCCCGCAAAGCTGCTCGATCGACAGGAGGGTCGTCCCGTCGTGCCGGCGCCGGACCGAACCGCCTTCGTAGACGATCTCGTCGCGGTCGAGACCGCTGCGGACTGACGCTTCCGCGAGAAGTCGGGCCACAAGAGCTTCGCCCGCTCGCTTGACGGCGCTTCCTCCCATCACCATGCCGCGTCCGTGGAAAGTGCCCACCCCGACTGGCAAGCCGGTCGTCGAGCCGTGACAGACCTCGATAGTGTCGGCACTCAGGCCGAGCTCGTCGGCGAGGATCTGAGCGAATGACGTCTCGTGTCCCTGGCCGCTGCTTGAAGCACCGGTGAACAGCCGGACACGATCGACCGAGTGGACTTCGATCCGTGCATGCTCGGGCGGCCCGCCACCGCTGCTGTCGACGAAGCAGGCGATCCCCAGACCGTGCCATTTCCCGTCGACCAGCTTTCTGCGCAAGGCCGAGACGTGTCGATAGTCGAACCGCGCGAGCGCACTTTCCAGGACGGCGGGGTAGTCGCCGCTGTCGTATTCCGCCGGCTTTTCGTAGGGTACGAGGTGTCCGATGCGGTAGGGCATCTGCTCGCGACGTATCAAGTTGCGCAGACGGACCGCCGCAGGATCGAGCCCCAGGTCCGCGGCCATCATGTCGATCAGGCGTTCTCGAAAGAAGTTGGCTTCGTAGCGCCCTGGTCCGCGGAACGTACCGCAGGGCGTCTTGTTGGTCAGCACGGCATGAACGCTGCAGCTGTAGTGCTCGATGTCGTACGGGCCCGGCAGAAACGCGGCCGTCTTGGCCGGAACGATTCCACCGGTCGTGCGGGCATAGGCTCCCATATCCGCGAACACCGCGCCTTTCAGGCCGACGATGGTTCCATCGCGCATGGCCGCGATCTCAAGCTCGCATTCCATCTCTCGCGAGTGATTCATGGCAAGCAGGTTCTCGCGCCGATCCTCGATCCACTTAACGGCGCCTCCGACCAACCGGGCTGCCAACGGAATCAGAAGATCCTCGGGATAGAACTCGCCGCGAGCCCCGAAACTGCCGCCGACGTCGAGCTCGATCAGGTCGACTTGGCCGATGTCGAGCTGCAGCATGCGAGCGAGCAGCTGACGATTGAAGAACGGCACTTTGGTCGCACCCCATACCTCCAGTCGCTCTGAATCGGCCTGCCACCGGGCAACGAGTCCGCGGGTTTCCAGCGGGACCGAGGAATGCCGGTGGCAGTGGAATGTCTCCTTGCGGGTGTACTCGGCTCGAGCGAAGGCGGCGTCGGCATCGCCGCGTTGAGCCAGGTGGCGGGCCGCGACGTTGGTCGCAGTCGCTGGATGCACTCGTACGTCGTCTTGGAGAGAGGAAGCTATCGTGACGACGGCTACTTCGGCCTCGATGTCGGCGAACACCAGGTCCGCGCCGTCTTCGGCGACATAAGGATCGACCGCGAGCACAACGGCCACGGGTTCGCCGACATAGCGAACCCGATCTCCGGCGAGCGGGAATTGCAGGTAGTTGTCGAGTCCTTCGAGCATGCCGACCCGTACCGGTATCGACGCCGCATATGCGGCGATGTCCGCGTGGGTGAGGACTCGCAGTACGCCGGGAATGGCGAGCGCTGCAGCGACGTCGATCGACCGCAGCCGACCGTTCGCCACCGAACTGCGCACGATCACGGCGTGGCACATCCCGGCGATCTCGAAGTCGTCGACGAAGCATCCGCGTCCGCGAAGGAAGCGTTCGTCTTCGTAGCGCTCGCGCGCCTGGCCCGTGTTTCGTTCCCGAGGCTTCATTCTTTCGGCATTTCGACAGCTGCGGCCTGACCCGCGGTCTTCGTTCCGGCATGCGCCGCGTCCTCGATCGCGTCGACGATCGGGATGTACCCGGTGCATCTGCACAGGTTGCCTGAAATCGCGTCCTGGATTTGCTCTCGCGACGGTGCCGGGTTCTCCATCAGCAAGGCATGTGCAGTCACCAGCAAGCCGGGGGTACAAAAGCCGCATTGCAGAGCGTGGTGCTTGCGAAAGCACTGTTGCAGGACCGACAGGCCCTCTGGCGGCGAAAGACCCTCGACGGTCGTCACCTGATGGTCATTGAGCTGCGAAGCGAGCAGCAGACAGGCGCGGGCGGCCTGACCATCGAGAAGGATCGTGCAGGCGCCGCAAACGCCGTGTTCGCACCCGATGTGAGTTCCGGTGAGCTTCAAGTGCTTGCGAAGGAAATCGGCCAGCGTCAGCCGTGGTTCGACCTGTGCCTTGATGGGCTCGCCATTGACTTGCAGGGAGATCGTGATCGTGCGGATCATGTCTTGACTACGCCGCTTGAGTCGGAGCCTGTGTCAAGGCTTGGGTGAGAGCCCGCGCCGTGAGCGCCTCGACGAGCTCGCTCCGATACTGCGCGCTGGCGTGATGGTCGGAGCGGCAGTCGACATCGCCGCGAGCCCTCTCGGCTGCACGTCGGATCGACCTTTCGTCGAGAACACTTCCGACGAGCATGGCGGCCGTGTCGACGAGCAGGGTCGGCCGATCGGCAACGCCGAACACAGCGATACGAGCGGCGCTGCAAACCCGATCGGCCTCCAGGTCGAGCACGCAGGCAATCCCTGCGATCGCGAAGTCTCCACGACGACGCGCGATTTCCTGGAACCCCCAGCGTCGGGTCGGTGGCCAAGCTGGAAACTCGACGTGCTCGAGGAGTTCTCCCGCTGCCAACGCCGTGGAGAACGGGCCCAGCGAAAACTCGGCGGCGTCGACGGCTCGGCGGCTGCTGCGGCCTCGGATCGACATTCGCGCTTCGCAAGCCAGGCAAAGGGCCGGCCACTCCGCCGACGGGTCGGCGTGGCAAAGGCTGCCGCCGAGCGTGCCGCGATTGCGGATCGCAACATGCGCGACCCACGCCATGGCGTGATGAAGAAGAGGCCATCGCCGGGCAATCGATTCGCTCGTCTCGAAGAAGCGGTGGCGTGTCATCGCGCCGGCGATCAGCGTGCCTCGTGCATCGATCGACACCCCGCTCAGCGACGCGACCGTGTTCAAGTCGATGAGCACGCTCGGCGACGCGAGCCGAAAGTTCAGCGCCGGCATCAGGCTTTGACCGCCCGCGAGGAGCCGGGCGTCATCGCCGCAGGCTTCGAGCAGGGCGAGCGCCTCCTCGACGCTGGTTGCAGCCGCGTATTCGAAGGCGGGTGGTTTCAAGGGTCACCGGTCCTTTGGATCGCGTGCGAGCGTACGGGTCAGTCGACGCTTTGCTGCAGGTGGCGTTCGAAGCGGTCGAGCAACTCGTGCATCCGTTGCCGGTTGACACCGAACTCCGCCGACGCGGCGCGCGCGGACATGTCCGCTTCGTACTCCTCTCGGGTTGGGAACTCGCATTCCCAGCGCACATCGGGGCCGGCGCCCTCGATCTTTCGAAAGATCCGGCCAGCTGATAGGCCCAGGCTCACACGAATGGCCGTCGCATGCCGCCGCTGTTGCAGCACTGAGTCCGCTTGGCCTGGGCGCGCATAGTAGTTCGTGATCTCGACTATCAATGGAGGGCCTCCCGCAAGCGTTCCGAAGCGTCGCTGCATTCGGACGGACGCTCATTCTTGACAAGGCTGTGATTTGATCACAAACTGTGATCACGTGCTAGCTGACCAGCACGCGAGCTCAGCCCATATGCGGCGGCCCCACGGAGACACGAATTGCCGACGATCAAATCCATCGAGACCTTGCTGGTCCAGTTGCCGACACGGCGCGAACACAAATGGACGGGGCTGACGGAGGTCATCGGACGATACCTGCTGACACGGATGACGGACAGCGACGGTCGCGTCGGCTGGGGCGAGGCGCCGGCGCTCAAGGATTGGGGCGGCGAGTTCGGGCGTTACTTCGGCGAATCCACCTTGATCGCGAAAACCGTCATCGAGAATTATCTCGCGCCCGCCTTGCTCGGCGTCGAGCTCGGCAACTTCGTCGAGATGCACGCGCGGATGGACGCGGTGGTCAAGGGCTATCCGTACGCCAAGGCAGCGCTCGATTTCGCCGCTTACGACCTCACCGGCCGCTGGCTCGGGCTGCCGGTGCACATGCTTCTCGGCGGCAGGGCGCGGGCACGCGTGCCGGTGACGCACTCGATCGGCCTGATTTCGATTGCCGACGCCGCAAAAGAGGTCGCGCAGGTCGCCGCCGAGGGAATCAAGACGATCAAGATCAAGATCGGCGGCGACGTCAGGCGAGATATCGAGATGGTCAAGACGATTCGCGAGGCCGTCGGCGAGGACGTCGAGCTGTGCGTCGATGCAAACGAGGGCTATCGCACACCGGGCGAGGCGATCGCGACCGTGCGTGCGATGGAGAAATATCGTCTTAAATACGTCGAACAGCCGGTGATGGGCATCGAGCGGATCGCCGAGGTGGCGCGGGCCATCGACGCTCCGGTGATGGCCGACGAATCCGCCTGGAATGCGCACGACGTGATCCAGATCAGCGAAAGGCGAGCGGCGCAGATCGTCTCGATCTACACCACGAAGCCGGGCGGGCTGTACAAGGCGATGGAAGTGGCCGCCGTCTGTCGCGCGGCGGGCATCATCTGTAACGTCAACGGCTCGGTCGAGACCGGCGTCGGCAATCTCGCCAATATTCATCTTGCCGCCGCAGCGCCCTCGGCGACGCTGTCGTGCGTGGTGCCGGTCTCGACTCCTGCCGAATGGCAGACGGGTCAAATTGGCGGGATCTACTATCGCGACGATCTGATCGCCGCTCCGATGAAGCTCGTCGACGGCGCGATCGAGGTGCCGACCGGACCTGGCATGGGGATCGACGTCGACTTGGCGAAGATCGAGAGATATCGCGTTCGCGACTGACCGTCGCACCCAGACATCGAGAAAGACCAGAAATGCGCAAAGCAATCGTCGACCGCCAGGTCAAGGCGCTCTCCGAGCACGGATTCGACGCGATGGTGTCGTGTTCGCCCGAGAACTATGCCTACGCGACCGGCTTCGTCGTGCCTTCGCAGCCGTTGATTCGCCATCGGCATGCAATGGTGATCGTGACCGCCGACGCGCGCACGCAGCTGTTCTCGGTCGACATGGAGGCCAGCACGGTCAAGCGCCATGAACCCGACGTACCGACGCGGATCTGGGCCGAGTTCAGCGACGACCCGATGCGGGTGCTCGCCGATCAGCTGAAAGGTCTCGGACTCGCCCGGTCGCGCATCGGCATCGAAATGGATTACCTGCCGGCAGGAGATCTCGTGCGACTGCAGGCCGCCTTGCCCGAGGCTCGGTTCGAGCGCTGCGAACAGATACTCGCGCGCCTGCGCCAGATCAAGATCCCGGAAGAGATCGCGCTGCTGCGCCGCCTGTCGCGCATTGCCGACCAGGCAATCACCGATGCGCTCGGATCAGTCAAGGCCGGCGACTCCGAGATGGACATCGCCGGTCACCTGACACGCAACGTTTATGCCCTGGGCGCCGAGCATTTCAAGCTGATGATCATCGCGACAGGTGAACGCAGCAGCCTGCCCAACGTCGGGCCTACCGAGCGTCGCCTGCAACGAGCCGACGTCTGCCGGGTCGAGATCTTCTCGGTCATCGCCGGATACCAGGCGGGCGTCTGCCGCACCGCCGTCGTGCAGCAGGCGCCGCCAAAGGCCGAGTCGATCTGGCAGCACCTCGTCGACTGCAAGTACCAGATCATGGAAATGGTCAAGCCCGGGGCAAGTTGCCGCGCCATCTACGACGCGTTCATCGCCAAGCTGTCGCAGTTGAACCTGCCGCCGATCTCGTTCGTCGGCCACGGTATCGGCCTGCACTTGCACGAAGATCCCTACCTCGGCAAGACTCCGATCCTCGGGCGCCCCGGCGCGGATGCGGTGATCGAGGAGGGCATGGTGCTCGGTTTCGAGCCCCTGTGCTATGAGACCGGCCATGGATTCGGCATGCAGAACAAGGACATGCTGCTGGTGACCGCGACCGGCTCCGAGCTTCTGTCCGACTACGCGAACACCGACAAGCTCCTGGTCGTCGAGGGCTGAGTCACGCTCGCCGGGCGACCGAGACCTTACTCAACCCTTTTGTCTACGCCTCCATGCGAACGCTCATCGAGCACCTCGATTTCGCCTTTCTGGTCGATGCGCAGGACACGGTCCTGCGCGATGCCAGCATCGTGATTGACCGCGACCGGATTGCCGACATCGGCCCCGCCGACATCGTCGCGGGGCGCCACGGGCAGAGTTCCTTCGACAAGGTCGTCGACGGCCGCATGCTGGGCATCTGTCCGGGCTTTGTCGACAGCCACGTGCACCTGTCGGAAACGCTCTCGCGCGCGGTGTTTCCCGACAACCTGAACACCCGAGCCTGGGTCTTTCACTGGGCCAAGCCGTTCTACGCGCACATCACGGAGGAAGACGAATATTGGGGGGCGCTGCTGGGCATTACCGAAATGCTGCGCAACGGCACCACATGCTTCATCGACATGGGCTCGCAGTACGACCCGGGCATCACCGTCCGGGCCATGGAGCAGACCGGCATTCGCGGCATTACCGGGCGGCATGCGGCCGATAACCGGCCGGCCGAACTGCCGCGCGGCTGGACGGAGGAGATGGCGAGGCACCATTTCTTTCCGAACGCGAAGGTGGCGCTCGAAGTGCTCGAAGCCTGCGTGCGCAAATATGACGGCGCGCTCGACGGACGTGTGCGCTGCTGGGTCAACATCGAGGGCAAGGAGCCGTGCACGCTCGAGCTCCACGTCGGGGCACAGAAGCTCGCCGAGCGGCTCGGCGTCGGTACGACGTATCACCTGGCGACGTCGATCGAGGAAGCGAAGGTCTGCGAGAGCAAGTACGGGTGCTGGCCCATCACGCGCATCGATCGCGCCGGAGGCATTGGCAGCAACCTCGTGATTGCCCACGGCGCTGCGGTCAGCGATGACGAGGTGAAGCTGCTGGCCGAACGCGGCGCCAAGGTCGCGTTCTGCCCGTGCTCGTCGTTCAAGCTGGGAAAGGGCGCGACGGCGATCGGCAAGTATCCGGAGATGGTGGCTTCCGGCGTCACGGTGGGGCTCGGCACGGATGGCGTGTCGGCGGCCGGCAACATGAACCTCATGCGCCAGATGCTCATCGTCGCGGGGATGTTCAAGGATGCACGGATGAAGCCCGACGTGTTCACCGCCCGCCAGGCCCTTCGCGCCGCCACGATCGACGGCGCCAAGGCTGCCTTGTGGGACCACGAGATCGGCTCTCTCGAGAAAGGCAAGAAAGCCGACTTCATCCTGTTCGACCTCGATCACGTCGAGTGGACCCCGTTCCACGATCCGCTTCAGGCGCTTGTGTTTTCGGCGTCAACCGCCTCCATCTCGCAGACCTGGGTCGATGGCAAGGTGCTCTTCAGCGAGGGCAAGGTGCACGGCGTCGACGAAAGGGCCGTGCGCGCGAAGGCGCGGCTCCTCGCGGCGGCGGCGGTGAAGCGGGCAGGCCTTCATGCCGAAGAGGTGGAGACCACCACGACCCTCTATGACGAAGGCAACTGACGCGAATTGTCGAGCGTCGGCATGCGCCGCACGACGACGCCTCGCAGCGTGAGCCTGCTCGCCGGCGCCGATAAGGCATTGCCCGGATGGAAGGGTGTCGCATTGGGCGAGCGTCCCGGCACCTTCGACCTGGGCTTCGGCTCCGGCCGGATCGTGTCGATCACGCCCCAGCCCAGCCAGCCGGCGCAGTGGCTC
>DATCXH010001109.1:0-6800 GCA_036565925.1 Vicinamibacterales bacterium | reverse complement strand
TCACCGAGGATCTCGGGGTCAAGCTCGAGAACATCACGCCCGAGGATCTCGGCCAGGCCAAGCGGATTCACATCACCAAGGACAACACGACGATCGTGGAGGGCGGCGGCAACACCGACGCGATCCAGGGCCGCGTGAAGCAGATTCGCGCGCAGGTCGAGGAGACCACCTCGGATTACGACCGCGAAAAGCTGCAGGAGCGCCTCGCCAAGCTGGTCGGGGGCGTCGCCGTGATCAACGTCGGCGCCGCGACCGAGGCGGAGATGAAGGAGAAGAAGGCGCGCGTCGAGGATGCCATGCACGCCACCAAGGCAGCTGTCGAAGAGGGCATCGTCCCTGGCGGCGGCGTCGCGCTGGTGCGTTCGGGCAAGGCGCTCGAGAAGGTGAAGCTCGAGGGCGACCAGGCCGTCGGCCTGCAGATCATCAAGCGCGCGATCGAAGAGCCGATGCGGTGGATTGCTCAGAACGCCGGTCAGGAAGGCTCGATCGTGGTCTCGAAGGTCAAGGAGCAGAAGAGTCAGGACGAGGGATTCAACGCGGCGACCGAGACCTATGAGGACCTGGTCAAGGCCGGCGTCATCGACCCGGCGAAGGTCGTGCGCAGCGCGCTGCAGAACGCCTCGTCGATCGCCTCGCTGCTGCTGACGACCGAAGCGCTGGTCTCCGAAATTCCCGAGGAGAAGAAGGAACCGGCCGGCGGCCACGCACACGGCGGCCCCGGAATGGGCGGGATGTACTAAGCTCAGAACTCTGAGTGATGCAAGGGCCGCTCTTACGAGCGGCCCTTGCGTTGTACGGGTCGCCTATTTCGTGAGTGAGAACGTGACGGTTACCGTCATGACGACGGGGACCGTCGTTCCATTCAATGTTGTCGGCGTGAAGTGCCACTTGGCGACGGCCTGCATCGCAGCGTCGTTGAGCAGTGGGTCGCCGCGCAGTACCTGGACCTCGCGTACGCTTCCCTGTTCGTCGATAACCGCCTGCAGAATGACTGTGCCTTCCTTGCGCGCCGCCAGCGCTAATTGCGGATAGGCAGGCGCGACGTAGACGACGCGCGTCGGCGGACGAATCACTCCACCAACACGAATGGGCTCCTTCGGTGGCTGGTTCACCGGCGGAGCCGTGAAGTCATGCCCCACGGATCCATCGCCGATAGGAACGCCGGCGACTTCACACAAATCACACGTGTCAATCTCCGGCCCAGGAACGTCGATTACTGGAGTGTCGACGTCAGGCAGTTCTGGTGGTTCGGCAATGGGAAAAGATGGAATCGTCCGGGTGGGTTGCGCCGGTTGCGATCGTGTCACCGGTATCGGGGGCGTCGCGATCGGAGTGATCGCTTCAAACGTCAACGGACGACGAGGGTCGGGGAGATCGGCCGTCGCAAAAATCGGGGCGACGAAGATCGCCACGACGACTGCGGCGTGCGCACATACAGAAACAGCGAGAGTCCAGGTCCGCATAGGCCTCCTTGTGTGAAGGCCTCGCCGGCGGGCTTACTTCATTCGACACCGGGTACCCGCGCGGGTTCCAGTGCAGCCTTTGCCAACGCGGTCAGTGCGCCTCTTCGCGATCGGCCGTCGGCGCGGACGTATCGAGGGTTCGCCGCACTAACCGCGCCAGATCCGGCAGGCTGAACGGCTTTGCGAGATACGCATCGGTTTTCCGTGCGGGGAAATCGTCGCGGTTCACATCGGCGAGATAGCCGCTCGTGAAGATCACTTTCAGCGACGGTCGCGTCCGCCGCAGGCGCTCGGCCAACTCGAAGCCGTTCATCCCGTCTGGCATCACGATATCGGTGATCAGCATGTCGATCGCTGGTTCATGCTCACGCCACACTTCAATCGCGCGTGGCCCACTCTGCGCCTGCAACAACCGGTAGCCGAGGCTCTCCAACAATCTGATTACCAGGGCCCGCACGCCGTCCTCGTCTTCGACGACAAGGATCGTCTCGTGACCACCGGCAGCGGGAGGCGCAACGGTCAGCGGCAGCGTTTCAACGAGACTGGCTGCGACGTGGGGAAAGAACACGCGGAACGTCGTCCCCCGCTTCACTTCGCTGTCCACTTCGATCCACCCACCGTGCTGTTGCGCGATCCCGTACGACGTGGCCAGCCCCAGCCCGGTCCCCTTCCCCACATCCTTGGTCGTGAAGAATGGCTCGAAGATATGCGGCAGATGTTCGGGGGCAATTCCCGACCCGGTGTCAGTGACACGCAGACAGACCCAGGATCCCTTTGGCCTCACTGGACCACCAGCTTCACCGGCGCCATCGACGAGTGCCGTCTCAATCGACAGCCGGCCACCGAGCGGCATTGCATCGCGCGCGTTGATGACGAGATTGAGGAGGACCTGTTCGATCATGCCTGGATCGGCGCGGACGTAAGACGGCTGCGGCGCGTAGTGAAGTTCGACCTCGACGTCCTCGCCGAGAATCCGGTTCAACATCCGCGTCAGGTTGCCGACGACGACGTTCATGTCAACGTCTTTGACCTCAAAGGTCTGGCGACGACTGAACGCGAGCAACTGGCGAGTCAACGCGGTCGCGCGTTCAGCGTTGTGCGAAATGTCGGCGATCGCCTCGCGAAGATCCGCAGGCAATCGTCCGTCCTGTGCGGCTTCTTCGGTGCGTCCGAGGATCACGGTGAGGATGTTGTTGAAATCGTGCGCGACTCCGCCGGCGAGTTGGCCGATCGCCTCGAGCTTCTGCGCCTGGCGGAGCTGTAGTTCGAGGCGCTGCCGCTCGACCTGCGCGCTGATTGCCGACAGCAAATTGGCCACCGCCAGCGCGTAGGTCTGCTCATCGGGCATCCATCGGCGCCGTGCCCCCGTGTGATGACAGGACAGCATGCCGACCGTCGATCCCTGCGATCGGATCGCGGCCGACATCATCGACGTGACCCGGCGTGGCTTCAGATATCGCTCGGCGAGTTCGGAGGTTCGCCGGTCAACTGCAGCGTCGTACGCGGCGATCATCTCGGACTCGGCGATGGTCCGGAAGAACCGCGGGCACGCCTCCTGGGTCAACTGTTCGCCGGCTGAGTGGCGCGTCTCCACGGATTCGAAGAGGTCCTCACATCGCGTGGAGGTTCCGCGATCGTCGTGTCGCCAGACGGCCACCTGCGCGACCTCGAGTGTGCGCGCGACCACCTCGGTGATTTCCTGGACGATCATCGCGAAATCGTCCGGGGCGCGGACGTAGCTGCGCATCAGCGTCGTCAACGACGCTTCCTGCCGCGCATAGCGTTCGTTGGCGGCGACGACTTCTGCCGCCGCACGCTTGCGCTCGGTGATGTCCTGACTGGTGCCCTGGATTTTGACCAGATGCCCGGCGACATCCCTGACATTCGAGGCGCGAACCTGGACGACACCGATGGACCCGTCGGCGCGGCGGATACGGTGTTCGAATTGCGCGGTGTAACCCGGATCGGTCGTGCTGCGAGCGGCCGCGGCGACCTCGCGCAGAATGTGATGGTCCTCCGGGGGGATGAATCGGCGAACATACTCTTCGGCGTCGATCGTCACACCGCCCTCACGGGCTGCCGTCGTGCCCAACTGCGCGAAGATGCGCTCGTCGAGCGTGAACGCGTTGCTGCGTGCGTCGAACTCCCAGTGCGCCAGACCCGCGAGATCCATCGCCATGACCAGCTTCGTCTGACTGTCGCGGAGCGCCTGCTCTGCCTGGCGTTCATTCTCCGCAGCGCGAAGCGCGTGGATACCAAAGGCCACATCATCGGCCAGCTCACGCAACAGCAACTGCTCCGCCGCGTCGAAGGTCACACCCTCATCAGCGTGAATGGTCAGCACGCCGAGTTCGCGACCATCGCTGTGAAGGGGCAAGGACAGCACGTCGTCACTCTGGAGCGACCGCGCCTGCTCACTCCACGGACCGGCATGAGCGGCGCGTTGTCGTTCACCATCGGCCGATTCAATCCCCACCCAGGCCATCCGGTAGCCACCGTCCTTGACGATCACCTCACACACCTGGTGCAACAGCGACGATTCGTCCCTCGCATGCACCAGGGCCTGGTTGCAGTTACTTATCGTCCGCAGCGAGCGCGTGACCCGATGGCTGGTGGTGGCGATGGCGCTGAAATGACGGTAGAGATGCGAGATTTCATCCGCGCCCCTGGCACTCGGCGTCGACTCCTTCTCGACCGACTTCCCCGCCGCAAACCGCGCCATCGTGCGGTGCAGGAACTCGATCCGACGGGTGACGAAGAAGTGCAGCGCGACGCCAAGGCCGAGCACCGCGATCAGCACGACAACCATCACGACGCCAAACTGCTGCCGCAGCCGGAACGAATTGACCGACTTGGCGAAACTCAGATCGTAGAGCAGCAGAATCAACGCGCGGCGATCGAGACGAAGATCGCCAGGTCCGAGTGGAAGCGTCGCCGGCATCACGAGGGCCAGTTCATTGCGGTCGGTGGAAAACTGCGACACGACACGTCCGCTCTGACGCGCCTGCTGCATTGCAGTGGCGACGCGGATCTGTTCCCCCGCAGCGATCCCAAGCGAGGCAAGATCGAGCCGGTGACCTGACCAATCACGGCGACTGCTCAACAGCACCATGTCGTCGGCAGATACGAACACGCCGGCGCGCAGCTCTTCGAACACGCCCAACTCACCGAACTCGCGCTGCGCCGTCTCGAGTTCGCCGCGCTCGGCGGCACGCTCGGTGCGGCTTTGAATTTCAGTCGCGCGCAGCAGCTCCGCGCTCTCGAAGGACTGCTCGAAACGCGACTTCTGCACACGGTCCGCGACGATGTACAGAATGACCGCGACAGCCGCGCAGTACAGCATCAGAAGCAACGGCAGCCTGAAGCGCAGCGAGCTGAGGGCGCGACCCGGCCGGAACCTCGCCATCACTAGCCTCGGCAGGTGGACTGATTCACACCGACCGGCCACCTGAAGATCGGATCGAGTGCGAGGGGATGCGTCAGCAGACCGAAGTCGAGTAAATGCGATTGAATACGCGCTGCCGTCGCCATCAACCGTGGTCGCGGCGGGCCGAGCAGCGAATCGCTATCCGACCGAGTGATCAGCCGCACTGCGTCGAGCATGGCTCCCAGCGACTCGGGCGTCACCTTCATGCGCGCTGCGACCCAGGCCCGCGCATCCGCCGAGTCGATATCGGTCTCGGCCCTATGCCACGCCGCGCACAACGTGGATGCGCGCTCGCCATGCTGTTCGAGATAGGCACCGCTGATAATCATCACGCCCGTCAACTCGAGTGGAAGCGAGGCGCTGGTGAACAACTCCACACCACCAAGTTGGAGGATCTGGGCCCGCACCGGTTCCGCGGTGACCACCGCGTCAACATCGCGACGCATGAATGCGGCGCGATGGCGATCGGGCGGCAGATTGACGATCTGCAGATCCTTTACCGCAAGTCCGGCGGTCTTCACCGAACGCCGCAACAAATAGGCACTCACCGAATTGACCTGCACCGCGACGCGACGTCCGCGGAGATCGGCAAAGGACGCGACGTCCGCCTGCGCGATGATCGAGTCGTTGCCGCGAGATTCGGCGGTCACGAACAAGATCACCGGATCCATGCCGCTTTGCGCGAGCGCGAGCACTTCGTCGAGACTGACGAACGCGGCTTCGATGCTGCCGTTGCGAAACGCCCGCACCACTTCGCCATCGTTGATGAACTCCACGAGACGATATTCGGACGGGGGCAGCCAACCGCGGTGTTGCGCGAGGAACACCAATTCACTCGTCGGACCAGGAAAGGTCCCGACACGAAGAGGCGGCACTGGCTCCGGCCCGCAGGAGGCCATCGACATGACGCACGCTGCCGCCAACACCGCAGCGGGCACGCGGGTCATGGGTGTTGGGACGTCGAGAGGTAGTTCGGCTCGTTGCCTGGCTTCCACTTGATATTGCAGCCAATGCTTGGCGTCTGCGGCGATGGCACGGGACGCCCATCGAGGATCGCATCACACGCCGCGCGGAGATCACTCCCGCTGATAACCACGGTATTTCGCGGGCGGCTGCCGTCGAACTGACCGCGATACACGAGCCTCCGGGCTGCATCGAAGAGAAACAAGTCCGGAGTACACGCGGCGCGAAACGATTTGGCGACGTTCTGACTCTCGTCGAACAGGTACGGGAATGTGTAGCCGGCCTCGCGCGATTCCTGCCGCATGCCCTCGGGACCGTCTTGAGGGAATTCCTCGATATCGTTCGAGTTGATAGCGATTACCGCAAGGCCCCTGGCTTGGTATTCACGCGTGACGCGAGCGAACTCGTGTCGAATATGACGAACGAACGGGCAGTGGTGGCAGATGAACGCGATGAGCAGCGCCGGTGCATGGCGGACATCATCGGGTGACACGAGGCGGCCATCGAAGTCCGGCAATCGAAATGCGGGCAACGACGTCCCCAGCGCCAGCATCGTTGACGGAGTGGCAGACATGGTGGTTCTGCGGGCGAAGAACCGCAGTATACGCAAAAGAACCGGGTGCCGACCGGCCTCTGCGACGTGCCGACGTGAAACCTAGCGGAGAGTGAAGGTGAGCTCGATCGTGACGAGCACCGCGACCGGCTCGCCGAAGCGTGTTCCGGGCCGGAATCGCCACTGCTTGGCCGCCTTGATCGCTTCCTGATCGAGGCCGAACGTCGAATCGAGCGAACGAACTACCTCGACGTTGCCGACGCTGCCATCGGGCAGCACCACGCATTCCAGCAGCACGGTGCCCTGGACCTTCGCACGCATGGCGTCCGCAGTGTATTGCGGTTTCACTTCCTTCAGCGGCTGCGGCAGATTTACGCCATTGCCCGGCCTGAAC